>JAITBE010000046.1 GCA_031283755.1 Spirochaetaceae bacterium | reverse complement strand
TCCGGGGCATTTTCCAGAAGATAGTTTTCCGCCTCCCGGTTCCACAACCCCTGATAACGGCCGCAGATCTCCGCGAGTTTTGCGAAGAAGGGGTCTTTTTTACCCTTTTCCCCAAAGTCGCTTATGGCGGTCAGCTCCAGTTTTTTGTGGGTGTAGATGAGTTTTTTCCCGCCGGGGATCTTATCCAGATCGATGGTGGTCCGGGCTGCCGAATCCAGTCCCCCCACATGGGTAATCATAAAGACCGGGTTGAGTTCTCCCTTGGCCATCATGGACAGGGATTCGATCATATCATCGGTGTTCCCCCCGGAGGTTCCCACGATGTGGTGGGATTCATAGTGCACGTTATAGAAGTTAAAGGACGCGGAAAAGGCCGTATCCGTGGGTCCGGCAAAAAAGTTAAGGCAGCCGTCTTTTCCCAAGAGCCGGTCCCCCAATTCCAGCACCGGCTTAACCGGGGCAAAAACAAAAACATCGTCGTAGAGTTTATCCCCGTTCAGGGCTTTAAGGCCGGCCGCGGGATCCGCCATATCCTTGGTGTTCACATAAACCAGTTCCACCCCGTTCTTTTTCGCCTCCTCCACGGTCAAAAGCTGGGCGGCCCGGGCCAAACGGCTTTCGTCAATATCGGTTACCACCAGCCGGGAGGGTTTACGGGGATTGTGAATGGCGTAATCAATGGCCCCCAGTCCCATGGGACCCACCCCCGCCAGCAGGGCCAGGGAACCCCCTTGGACAATCCCCATGGAGTGGACATAAGACCCCCCCTTGGTATGGTATTGGGCATGGAAAGCCCCCACAATGCAGGAAGCCGGTTCCGCCAGGGACCCCATATAATAATTATTCCCCGAATAGTCCAGGAGGCAGCCCATTTCCATTACCTCCCGGGGGATGATGATGTAGGTGGCGTCCCCGCCTATATATTCATAAGAATATCCCGGCGCCCAGAGGGTTCCGGCCCCGTCGGGACCGGGGTAATTAAGGGCCGGCTGGATGGCAAATTTCGAACCGGCCTTAAAGGCGCCCGCCCATTTAGTCCCGACTTTTTCGATGACCCCGCAGAATTCATGGCCGATGATGGCGGGCTTTTTGGTCAGATCGTACCGGACCCGCTTGTGTTTTTCCCCCTGCATGGCCAGTTTGTGGCTGGACATACAGATCGAATCGGAGACTACTCTGGCCAGGATCTCGTCTTCCTGAATTTCGGGAAGCTCAAATTCCTCAAGCCGTAGATCGTTAACGCCGTAAATGCGTACCGCTTTTGTTTTCATGGTTCCTCCCATGGTTTAATGTCGGTCCCGTTCCTTTAGCCGGTATAGGTTAACCAGGCTTTCCGGTAGGGAAATAATTCGGGAATATGGCTTTTTGCCACTTCTTTATATTCTACCTCAAAATCATTGGATAGATCCGCCAAGCCCTTTCCCGTCAGGGCCATCTTGGCGGTCATGGCCGCCCCCAGGGCGGTCGCTTCGGCTATGTCGGTCAGAAACACCCGGTTGTCCGGGATGCTTGCCGAAACCAGGGCGTTGTACGCCTCGTTTTGCCGGAATCCCCCTTCGGTAAAAACCTCCACCCCCGGCGCCAGGCCGGTCCGTTCCAGGGCGGTGAGGGTCTGCATCACCAGGGAGATCCGCAGTACCGCAAAACCGGTTTCGTAATCTTTAAAACAGGGGGGAATGGCCTTCCCCCGGCGGATGTCGTCAAAATGGTATTCCTTCCCCTCTTCCACGATCCGGGGTTTGGACTCGGGAAACTGGCCGGTTCCGGCGGTAAGCTCCGGTAAAAGAAAACAATTTTTCTTTTCCAGCATGGAGCGGTACCGCTCCTTATCATAGGGCGGAAGGTCCTCCCGCTTATGGAGATCCATCAGGATTTTGGACCAGGTTTCAAATTCCTGGCCCCCCAGGAAAATAGCGGTTTTTACCGGCCCCCGGAAGGCGGAGATATTGAAAAAGACCACCTTGCCCAATTCATCCGGGGCAAAACCATAGTGTTTTACCGGGTTCATGAGTACGCACCAGGTTCCGGTGGAATTGAGGATGAATCCGGTCTCTCCTTTTTTGGCAAAATGGGGGAGCAGGGAGGAATTGGAATCGTGGATCCCCAGGGTAACGATGGTATCCCGGCTTAGGCCGGTTTGTCGGGCCAAATCTTCGGTGATGGTTCCCAGGATATCCCAGGAGTTGTTTAATTTTCCCGGCATAAGGGAAGCAATTCCCAGGCCCTCCGCCACCGGCGAGAGGCGCCCCTCAAGCTGGTCCCAGAGGTAGCTGTGGCAGCCCATATAGGTGCCTTCCACCCCGGTTTTGCCGGTAAAACGATACCCCCAATACTGGGGATACAGGAGCAGATGGGCCATTTTCTGAAATTCCTGAGGGAATTTTTCCTTGGCGAAAAAAACACCCTTGGCGGTGTTGATCATAGCTTTGAGGCAGGGGGTCCCGGTCCGGGCCTGGAGCGCTTCGGGGCTTCCGAATTGTTCGTAAAACCGCCGGTGGAATTCTTCTCCCGGTTCATGGGTGTAATAGATACAGGGGATCGAGGGTTTTCCGTCCCCGCCGACAGTGGTAAAGGTGGCCCCGTGGGTGGTAACCGCTATGGCTTTGATGGGGTAAGTCTTGGCGGCCTCCGCCAGCCGGGTAATAAACCAGCCTTCCATGGCCTCCAGATCATGGGCCTCCAAACCGTCGATATTCTTGGGCGGAAAAACCCGGTATTGGGCATCTACCTGGGTAAGGGCATCGTCATAGATCGCTACTTTTTTATTGGTCATTCCGATATCGATTATCGCGATAGCATATTCCATCCGCTCCCCCCTTTAATGCAGCATAACCTGACCGCCGGTTACCGGAACCGCCTGGCCGGTCTCATACTCCTGTTCCACAATATAATAAATGGCCCGCATCACATCGGGGCCGGTACAACCCCGCCTCATGGGCACCTTGGATTCGTAAAAGACCTTTACGTCCTCTATGGTCCGTGCCCCCGGAACTTTCCCGGCCCGTAAATATTGGACAAAAAGCCCCTTTTCCCGGTCCGACCAGAGGGGGCCGTCAAAAAAATTACCCGGACAGATAGCGTTTACCTTGATGTTGTATTCCACCAATTCCAGGGCAAAACTCTCCGTTAATCCTAAGCCGCCGAATTTTCCCCCCGCATAGGCCCCGTTTTTATTGGAACCCTCAAGGCCCGATTTGGAATTGATCTGGATAATATCGGTTTTCCAATGATGGGCGGTACGGTGCTGAAGCCGTAAAAGCCGGCTTGCGTGTTTTGAGATAAGGAAAAACCCTATATAGTTTACATCGGTCACCAAACTAAAGCTCTCCAGGTCCTGTTCCAGGAGGCTTGCCGCCTTGAGTACCCCGGCATTACTGATACAGAGGTCCAGCCCTCCCACCATGTTCACCACATAGCGGAACATCTCCTCTACCGATGCCTCGTCGGCGACATTAACCGCCACCGCCAGGGCGGCGGTCCGCTTTTCGGCGGCGTTTATCTTGGCGGCAAGCTTTTCCGCCCCTTCCAGATTGAGGTCGGCGATAAAAACCAAGGCCCCCGAAAGGACCAGCCCCCGGACTATTTCTTCCCCAAAACCCTGGGCGCCGCCGGTTACCAGGGCTATCTTTTTTTTAACCACTTCTCCCCGGTTTTGGGCGCTTGATCCGGAGGCATCGGGCCCGTCTTGCCGGGGAATTCGTTCTTCCAGAACGGAAATATCTTCCTGTTTAGCCCGTTTCCGGACGGTATCCAGGTCCCGGTCAATCCAAAATACCACCCCGGGGTCATTATTGATAAGAATAACAATACAGGCGGGGTATTTTTTTACCATCGATTTTTTTGTAATCGCCTCCACCCCGGAGGGGGCCATTTCAAATTCCCATGCGGCGTAGGCTTCCTGCAGGATCAGGGCGGCTTCTTCTTCGTCAAGCTGATCTTCCTTTATGGCAAGGCCTAATTCAACCGTAAGGATCTGAGGGGAGCTCTTTTTGCTCATGGATCCGGAAATAACCACCCGGGGCTGCTGGGAAACACCAACACAAAGCCCCCGAATAAGGGGCGCTAGAAGAGAATAATCAATAATACTCATAAAACCTGCCTCCTTAAGGCAGTCTCAAAATTCAATGACCTATAAGACATAGTTTTAAGACCACCTCCCCATTTTATAATAATCCATTTTCAAAAGGCTGTCATCCCTGACCGGCTTTGGCGTTGAGCGCTTTTTAGAACCCGGCTGGTTTTGAAAAAGCAGCCTTAATGTTTCATAAGCCGGGCCCCAATATCAGCCGCCGACTCCTCCGGCCGCCGGAGATCCAGGGCCCGTCCTTCGGCGGCGTAACGGGCCAGCCGTTCTTCCAGGGGTTTTGCCGCCAGGGGATTGGCCTGAGAAAAGAGCCCCAGGTGAGGGTTCACCGAAGCGAGCCGTTCATGGGCGATGAGGGCCCAGGTGGTATCCGTGAGGTGCCGGAATTCGCTTAATAACACCTCGGGGCAGTTAAAGGACTGACGGGAGCTGTTAATGTCTACCCCGGAAATCTCCATAAATCCCCGTTCCCCGCAGAGCCGCTGAAGCCGGAGGAGTTGTTCCCGGGTATTCCGGGGGGGCATATAGGTAACCGCCTGATAACCCCGCCGGGCCAGTTCGTCAAAAAGCTCCTCAATATAGGCGTCCTCGAATTTTTCCGCCTGTTTGTCCCCGGTGGGGGATTCTCCCACATCCCCCAGGTAGGCATAGGCGGGAATGGCCCCGATGGATCGGGCGAATTCCGTCACCTTTTCCGCGGGGATACATTCTTTTTCACCGGGCTGAATAAAAATCCGCCGGAGCAGGCCCGATTTCAGGACCCCGATGAGATCAAAGAGGTAATGAGGATTAGCCCCTTCCCCCAGGAGCCCCGCGATTTTTGGGGACGGCTCCAGGCCGAACCGGGTTTTAAGTTTTTCCGCCAGGCCCGGCCCCTTTCCGTCGGTTTGGATGAGCTTTTCCGCCATCGCCGCGAGGAGGTGCCGTTCGGTAATGCCCCCTCCCTCGGCGGCCTTGGACCGGTTTAGGATATCCTCTTCAAAATCCAGACAGGGGAGCCCCGCCTCCCGGAAAAGCCCGTTGGCGGAATCCGTCATGGCCCGGGTCCGGCGGATCCGTTCCTCCTGGAGGGGCTTAAGAAAATCCCGGACCAGGGGAATAGCGGGCCGGGGTATGCCCTGAACGGTCATATACACCAGCCCCGCGGAATCGGGGTTGTTGAGCTTCCGGCCGGCAAAGGGCCCCGGCTTCCCGTCGGGCCCGGTCTTAAAACTCGCCCGGACCTCAAAACCCACGCATCCCCCGATGTTCAAAACCGCGCAGGCGGCGATCATCTCCTCCGCGGCGGCTATGGAATCGTGATCCACGGAGCCCGCCGCTTCAAGCCCCGCGTTCCGGGCCTTAAGGGCCGCCATACAGGGGGTATAGGGACTAAAACTGTAGATGGTGTGGATATGATTGTTAATCTCCCCGGTTTTTTTAACCATCCCCGGGTTTTCCCGTTCCAGGTCCTTGAGGGCGGCCAGACGATCTTCCCCCCGTATCCGGGGATCGTTGACAGGAAATAGCGGATCGTTCATGTTATACTCCCCGCCGGTTCCGCCTCTGCAAGTCCATGGTGGTCTGTACCGTTACCGGGGTATGCCCCGGTAAGGGCAGGATCCGCTCATGCACCGCGTCAATGAGCCAGTCCGCCTGGGGGAAGTAGAGCTGTTCCATCTCCGCCGCCGGGGTGATCCAGTTCCGGCTTCCCACCACGGCCACCGGAGCGTCCAGGTAATCAAAGGCGAAGGTCTGGATATTGCTGGCCACGGTGTGGAGAAAAGACCCCCGTTCCGCCGCGTCGCTGGCCAAGAGGAGTTTTCCGGTTTTTTTCACCGATTCGATAATCAAATCGTAATTCAGGGGGTTGATGAACCGGAGGTCGATCACCTCCACCGAAAGGCCGTAGGCCGTTTCCAGCTTATTCGCCGCTTCCACGGCCTTATAGAGGGTCGCCCCCAGGGTGGCGATAGTCAGGTCCGTCCCCGGTTTTCTAAGGGCCGGTTCCCCTTCGGGCACCTCATAGTAGCCTTCGGGAACCCCGCCTTTTTCAAACTGTTCGCTCACATCATACAGAAGCTGGCTTTCAAAGAAGATCACCGGGTCCGTCCCCCGCAGGGCCAGGTTGAGCATACCCTTGGCGTCATAGGGGGTGGCGGGGAAATAGGCCTTGAGCCCCGGAATATGGGCGGTAATGGCCGACCAGTCCTGGCTATGCTGGGCGCCGTACTTATTCCCCACCGATACCCGGACCGTGAGGGGCATCTTGAGGAGCCCCGCGGACATGGATTGCCATTTGGAGGCTTGGTTGAAGATCTCGTCCCCGGCCCGGCCCATAAAATCACAGTACATCAGTTCCACCACTGCCCGGCCCCCGGACAGGGCATAGCCGACCCCGGAACCCACAATGGCCCCTTCGGAAATGGGGCTGTTGAAAAGCCGGTGGTAGGGCAAAAGTTCCGTGAGCCCCCGGTACACCGCAAAGGCCCCTCCCCAATCCCGGTTTTCCTCTCCCCAGGCGGCCATGGTGGGGTCGATGGTGAAACGGTGGAGCAGAGCCTCAAAAAGGGCGTCCCGGTACTGGAAGGCCTTGTTTTTTGATACCGGTTTCCCGTCAGGATCAAAGCCGTACCGGGCCTTTCCCGCCAAGGTTTTTACCCGGGGGTTTTCCGGGACGGGCTGGGACAATTCCGGCGCCCGGTCCTCCAATTTTTCCGCCTTACCGTTGGAGAACATCACCGATTCGATAAAAGCGCCCCCCAGCCGGGGAGAAACCTCATCGTTTACCGCCAGTTTTACCACTTCCAGGAGCTTTCCCTTAAGTTTTTCCCCCAGGGCCTCCAGCTCGTCCCTGCCGGCGATTTTGTTTTCAACCAGGTAGTTTCCGTAGGACTCGATGGCGTCGGCATCCTGCCAGAGTTTTATTTCTTCGGGGCTCCGGTAACTGGAGGCGTCCGAAGGGGAGTGCCCCGAGATCCGGTAGGTCAGGGTGTCCAGGAGTACCGGCCCCTTGCCCGCGAGGAGCAGTTCTTTTTTTCGGGAAATCGCGTCCGCCACCGCCAGGGGGTTGTAACCGTCCACCCGTTCGGTGTGCATATTGTCGGGGTTGACCCCGGCGCCGACCCGGGCCATGATGCCGTATCCCATGGTTTCCCCCGAGGTTTGCCCCCCCATGCCGTAGAAGTTGTCGAAAAAGTTAAAGAGGATGGGCGGCGCTCCCCCGGCCTCCTGGGGCCAGAGGGTATGGTACTGATCCATGGCGGCCAGCATCATGGCCTCCCAAACCGGGCCGCAGCCCATGGAAGCGTCCCCGATATTGGCGATGACGATCCCCGGCTTGCGGTTGATCCGTTTGTACAGGGCCGACCCGACAGCGATATCCGCGGAACCTCCCACAATGGCGTTATTGGGCATGGATCCAAAGGGGGTAAAAAAGGCGTGCATGGACCCCCCCAGTCCCCGGTTGAACCCCGCCTTCCGGGCGAAGATCTCCGCCAGGGTACCATAGAGGACAAAATTTTCCGCCAGGTCCTTAATCCCGTTATGGGGGATCTTTTCGGAGGCCCTCAGGGTTTCCCCCTCCAGGAAGTCCTTCATGATGGCTTCCAGCTTTTTTTCATCCAACTGCCACACCGCGGAATAGCATTTGGCGAGAATTTCCCCGTGGCTCCGGTGGCTGCCAAAGATATAATCATTGGTGGTGAGGTTTACACACTGACCCACTGCCGAAGCCTCCTGCCCCATGGAAAGATGGGCCGGCCCCTTGTGGTTGTATTCGATACCCTTCCAGGTTCCCTGGGTTTTAAAGGTATTGAGCATGGTTTCAAATTCCCGGATGGTCGCCATGTCGTACCAGATCCGGATGAGCTTGTCCTTGCCGTAGAGGCCGAGTTCCTTTTTAATATCGCTTTTGTATTGATTAACCGGAATATCCTTGATTTTGAGGATCTCCGGCTTCCGTACATCCTGAGGATTTACCATCATCGATTTAGGCATCTTTCTCTCCTATAATAAATTGTTTCTTCCATAATAATAATTATGATAACTCCCAGACCGCGTCCCGGATAAGTTCGCATACCGTGGGGTGGGGGAATATGAGCTGTTTCACTTCTTCGATCCGGAATTCTCCCTCGATCAGGGCGGCCCCTCCCCAGATAAACTCCGAAGCGTAGGCCCCCACGGCGTGGACCCCCAGGATCTTCCCGGAGGCCGCCCCGGCGATGACCTTCACCGCCCCCTGGCCGGCGAAGGTGTTTTCCGCGGCGAAACGGCCGGAGATCCGCATGGGCAGAGACGCCTTGAGGATGGGGATCCCCCGGGCCGCGGCATCCTGTTCGGTGAGTCCCACTCCGGCGGCTTCCGGGAGTCCGTAGACCGCCCAGGGCACCCCGTGGTAACGCATCCGGTTGGGCTCCCCGGTATTTCCGTCCAGACGGCAGAGGATATCCGCCGCCGCCACCTCCGCCATGCGGTAGGCCGAGTGGGCCAGGAGGCTTTTTCCGGTTACGTCCCCGGCGGCCCAGATGCCGGGGATATTGGTCCGCATCCGGTCATCCACGGCGACCCCCTTGGGGGACAGGTCCACCCCGGCGGCTTCCGCCCCCCAGGTATTGACCACCGGCCGCCGGCCGGCCGCCATCAGAACCAGATCCGCTTCCACCTTTTCGGCCTTGCCGTCTTTGGCGCTGTAGCGGACCGTCGCCCCGTCGATCCCCTCGACCTTGCCGCCTAATTTAAACTCCACCCCCTTCATGGCCCGGCGGAGGAGGGGAGCCTGCTCCTTGTCCATAAAGGGGACGATTTCA
This sequence comes from Spirochaetaceae bacterium, assembly GCA_031283755.1. Lineage (GTDB taxonomy): Bacteria > Spirochaetota > Spirochaetia > Treponematales > Breznakiellaceae > JAIRMO01. The sequence goes on along the minus strand of JAITBE010000046.1, from coordinate 4,910 downwards.
TCCATCATTTCGATTACCGAAACCTCCGAGCCCAGGGCGGAAAAAAGCCCCGCGAATTCCACCCCGATAACCCCGCCCCCGATAACCGTAAGCCGTTTCGGTACGGTTTCGACGGAAAGGAGGCCCGTGGAATCCACCACCAGGGGATTATCCCGGGCCCCCGGTATGGGGGGTGATACGGGAACGGAACCGGCGGAAATCAGGATGGTTTTACCTTCCTGCTCCGTGATCTCCCCCGTGTTTTGGAGCACCTTTACCTTGCCCGATCCGGTCCCGGGGGCCGAAAGGATCTCCCCCCGGCCCGAGGCCATATCCACGGCAAACCGTTTCATCTGGGCCCCAATACCGGATCGAAGTTTTTCCACCACCTCTCCCTTCCACTTCTGAATGGCCCCCCAATCATAGGACACTTCCGGGATATGGAGGCCGAATTTACCCGCCTCCCGGGCGTGGACATACTGTTTTGCCGAATTTAGCAGAGTTTTGGTAGGGATACACCCCACATTCAAACAGGTGCCCCCCAGGTGTTGTTCTTCTATTAAAAGCACTTTCTTTTTCAGGTGCCCCAGCCGTTCCGCCGCAAGATAGCCTCCGGGACCGGCGCCGATTATGATAACATCGTACAAAATATCCTCCTTATGGGATTGAAAAATGAAGAATGAAGAATTGATAAAACGGAAATGGCGCCAGGCACGGTTTTTGCCTTGTATTCATTTCTCCCCGCCTCATTGGGTAAGCCACAGATCTATCTCCCCTATGGCTTCGCCCAGGGCCTTGAGGAACCGGGCCGCCGGGGCCCCGTCCACTACCTGATGGTTGATGGTGAGGCTGAATCCGATGTGGGGTTCAAAGCTAATCCCCCCTTCCTCTCCGGCCACGGGTTTAAGTTCAATACCCGCCACCCCCAGGATCGCTACCTCCGGGGCGTTTAACACCGGGGTAAAACTCAGGATCCCCAGGCTTCCCAAATTGGTCACCGTAAAGGTGGAACCGGAAAGTTCCTCCGGTTTTGCGCTCCCCCCCTGACAGGCCCCGGCCAGCCGTTTTGCCTCGGCGGAGATCCGGGCCAGGGAGAGGAGATTGGCGTTCCGGATGACCGGAACCATGAGGCCCCGGGGGGTATCCACCGCCACCCCCAGGTGGACCCGTTCAAAGGTTTTGAGGGTATCCCCCACCTTATGGGCGTTCATAAAGGGGAACCGGGGCAGCACCCGGGAAACCGCGAAAAGGATGAGGTCGTTGATGGTTATTTTGGAGAGCCCCAAGGTTCCACCCAGGATGGAACCCGCTTCTCCGGAGGTTTTCATCCGGGCCCGGAGGTCCTGGAGCCGTTTTACCGGGGCAGAGGAATTGAGGGTAAACTGGGCGCTTTCCGCCAGGGACTTGTACATCCGGTCGGCGATAAGTTTCCGGATCCCCTTGATCGAGGTTTCGATGATCTGTCCTTCCCCCGGCTCCGGCAAAACCCCGGCGGATATGGCCGCCGCGGGAACAGGGGCGGCGCCTTCCGGGACCAGGTCCGCGGTAATAACCCTGCCCCCCGGACCGGAACCCTCAGACGGCGCCGTAAAGCCTCCGGCCCCCAGGGCGGCCCGGGCCGCGGCGGAGAGGGGGGCCAGCCCCTGTAGGGCCGCCGCCACATCCCGCTCAATGATCCGCCCGCCGGGCCCGGAACCTCCCAGATCCGGCCCCGAATCGAGCCGTACTTTTCCGTCTTTTACTACCACGGGCCGCCCCGCCTTATCCGCCAAATTCCGCGCCCGGGGGGATAGGGGGATCCGGCCTTCCGGGGAGATCTTGCCATCCCCCGGAGCCGGCCCGGAAACCGCCGGCCTCTCCGCCGGTACGGCGCTTTCCCCGGCAGGGGCGGGACCTTCGGCCTTGCCCCGCAGGGCGCCCCCGGCGCCCAAAGCCGCGGCCCAGTCTTCCCCCGCCTGCCCTATCACCGCGATAGGTTCCAGAACCGGGACATCGTCCCCCTGTTCTTTGAGCAGCTTCAAAACCGTCCCGTTTTCCCCGGCGGGAACCTCAAAGGTAGCCTTGTCGGTTTCCACATCGCAGACAGCGGTATCCGCCGCCACCGAATCTCCTTCCTTTACCTTCCAGTCAACGATAATACAGGATTCCACCGTATTACCCTGACGGGGCATGATCAAAACATGGGCCATGGTAACTCCTTTCATATATAGGAGGCTGCTTCAAAACTAACCGAGCTTTGAAACAGCCTCGTCTTTCAATTTAGCCGCAATCTGTCTAATATTGATCCCCCCGGCGATGAGGTTAGCCGCCGCCATCGCCGGTAAATCGCCGTCGGTCAGGACGAGGTCCATGGCCGCCAGGGGCAGTACCGTAGTAAAGCCGATTTTTCCGTGTTTGCTGGAATCCGCCACCAGGACCGTGGTCTGGGCATGGTCCTTCATGGCCTTGACGATTTCCGCCCCCTCCATAAGGTGGGTGGTGATGCCCCGTTCCAGGGTAAACCCGTCGGTCCCCACAAAGGCCAGCTTGACATTTAACCGGGCAATAGTACCCAGGGCAATGGGCCCCACCATGGACTCGGTGGGCCGCCGGAATTCGCCGCCGGTCATGGTGATCTGGAGAAGGGGGTTCATCCGGGCATAGGAAAAAACCAGGGTCGAATTGGTTACAATATGAATATCCCGTTTCCCCAGCAAATACCGGGCCACCAGGGCGGTGGTGGTCCCCGCCTCAATCATGATCACATCCCCGTCCTGAACCAGGTCCGCCGCGGCCCGGGCAATAAGGTTTTTTTGTTCCTGGTGTTCCCGCTGCCGATCCAGAATATCCCGGTGCATCACCGGCGCGGCGCCCCCCCATTTACGGGTGATCCACCCCTTGTCCTCCAGGTCCTTAAGATCCCCCCGGATAGTCACCTCCGACAGACCCAGCGCCTGGGCCAGGGCGGTTACCGATACGGACCCGTCTTCTGAAAGTTTATCGAGGATAGTACGCTGCCGTTCATTTAATTCAATAATCATAAATATTCGAAAAAACTCCAATTTCCTTTCGAAGAACCTTCATATCAGTTATGATTATAGCGCATATCGATAAAAAGCGCAAGAGCTTATTGGGACAGGGCAAAAGTATTTACTTTTTGATCGTTAAAATTTCCTTGAATTCACCGGAATTTCCAAGAAAAACTAACCGCGAAGTACACGAAGGACACAAAGGATGTATGAAGCAACCCGTTATTCGAGAGTCTGGTTTAATACCCCGTCGAACCTTCGGTTCGCGCTTGCTTCGGCTCAAATGTCGTAACGCTTACAAAGGTTTGGTATTAAACCAGACCTGGTGTGCGACATACCCGCAAATTTTTTTGAAAAATACTTGATAAAGTATTTAAAAAATACTAAAGTATCTTGTCAACAAGTTAAGAAAACGGCACATAATTCTCCCTGTACTTGGCACAAATTCAGTCGTAATGTATAAAAAAGTATACGCCCCGACTGAATATAAGTCCAAAGTATAATCTTGAATCCTTAACTTGATTGCTAACGTACTATATAAAGAGGAAGAATTATGGATATTTACAAATTTTTATTTTCGCCTTGGTTTTGGTTAGCCTTGACTGTTGCTTTTACCCTTATAGAATTAGCATGTTCTTTTAATCTGGTCACAATATGGTTTGCCTTTGCATCATTAGCGATGATTTTCATTTCTGGACTTACTGAATTATTGGACGCTCCTATAAGATTTAGACTGCATATGGGATTATTTCTTTTTTTATCGATTGTTTTGCTCATATTTACAAGACCGATAGCAATAAAAACATTTAGAGTTGGTAAAAATAAAACCAATATTGACGATTTAATAGGTCGTGATGCATTGATAACAAAAAAAATTACTAAATATGAAAAAGGGGAAGCAAAAATAAAAGGGCAAACATGGACAGCCATTTGTGAAAATGATGATGAAATCGGAGAGAATACTGAATGTACTATTGTTAGAATTGAAGGCGTTAAACTAGTAGTTAAAAGGAAATAATAACTATTGAATATTCAATGGCATTATTAAACCAGAAATAAGGAGTATTTTATGTATTATGTTCTTCTCGCTTTAGCCGTCTTTGTTGTTTTGATTGTGATTTTAGGTACAAAAATTGTCCCTCAATCGAAGGCGTTTGTAATTGAACGGTTTGGTGGTTATAACACCACATGGGATGTCGGTTTTCATTTTATGATACCATTTATTGATCGTATTGCCAAAAGAGTCTCGCTTAAAGAAAATCTGTTTGATTATCCTCCACAACCAGTTATAACTAAAGATAATGTAACATTGGATGTTGACACGGTTGTTTTTTGTCAGATTTCGGATGCTAAATTGTTTACATATGGCGCTGAGAATCCTGAAAAAGCAATCGCGGCATTGTCAGTAACAACATTACGTAATGTAATTGGTGAAATTGAATTGGATGAGACATTGACAAGCCGGGACACAATAAATGCAAAATTACGCAGTATCTTGGATGAGGCTACTGACGCTTGGGGAATAAAAGTAAACCGGGTTGAAGTAAAAAATATAAATCCGCCGGCATCTGTAACAGCAGCAATGGAAATGCAGATGACGGCTGAACGTGAAAAACGCGCTGCAGTGCTTGCTGCTGAGGGCAAAAAACAATCTGCCATTCTTGAAGCTGAAGGTATAAAACAATCAACAATTTTACAAGCAGAGGCAAAAAAAGAAGCCGCTATACAAGAAGCGGAGGGGCAGGCGCGGGCGATTTTGACCGTTCAAAAGGCTACTGCTGATGGTTTAGCTATGATAAAACAGGCTATTGGTGAGGAAGGCGCAATTAAACTTAAGAGTTTTGAAACACTTGAAAAAGTTGCTGATGGAAAATCTACAAAGATCATTATCCCGTCTGATTTGCAAAATTTGGCAAGTACAAT
>JAITBE010000174.1 GCA_031283755.1 Spirochaetaceae bacterium | reverse complement strand
GGCCTTATCCAATCGCCACGGACCCGGTTTCTCCGGTCCTGATCCTGATACATTCCTCAATGGGAAGCACAAAGATCTTGCCGTCCCCGATCTCGCCGCTCCGGGCGCCCCGGATGATGGCGTCAATGGTGGGTTTAACGAAGTTATCGTTTACCGCAATTTCCACCCGGACTTTTTTCAATAGATTCACTTCAATCTCAATTCCCCGGTATTGTTCGGTATAACCCTTTTGCTGGCCGCATCCCATGGCGTTGGTTACCGAAATTTTGTAAACTTCGGCCTTGTAAAGTTCCTGTTTAACCTCATTCAACACATGAGGCTGTATATACGCAATAATCAGTTTCATCTTTTGCCTCCTTTACATGTTGCTAAAGATCTGGAAGCCCGTATAGGCTTCGGCCTTATGTTCGGATATATCAAGACCCACCAATTCTTCCTTGGGACTGACCCGGAGGCCGGTAATGGCCTTGATCACCAAAAAGAGGAGCAGACTCGTAAGGGCCGCCCATGCCCCGACGGAGATTATTCCCAGGGCCTGGACCCCAAGCTGGCCGAATCCGCCGCCGTGGAGCACCCCTACCGCGGTCCCTTCCACATTACCCCAGATACCAACCGCCAGGGTACCCCAGATACCGCAGGTTAAGTGTACCGAGGATGCGCCCACGGGATCGTCGATTTTGAGGACCTTGTCGATAAACTCAACAGAAAGGACCACCAGCACCCCGCCGATAAGACCGATAACAATAGACGCGCCGGGGGAGACCACCCCGCAGGGGGCGGTAATAGCCACCAGGCCCGCCAAAGCGCCGTTCATGGTCATGGAGGCATCGGGCTTTTTGAACCAGAGCCAGGAGAAGATCAAGGAGCCGATAGCTCCCGCGGAAGCCGCCAGGGTAGTGGTAACGCAGACCCGGGCAATGTCAGGGCTGGTTCCCGAAAGGGTGGAGGCCCCGTTGAACCCGTACCAGCCGAACCAGAGGAGAAATACCCCCAGCATGGCCAGGGGGATGTTATGCCCCGGGAAGGCTTTGACCGATATGAGCCCGTCCGCTCCCTTGACGTATTTGCCCTGCCGGGGACCGAGAACCAGGGCGCCCATCAGCGCCGCCCAGCCGCCCACGGAATGGACCACCGTGGAGCCGGCAAAGTCGTGGAAACCGAGATTCGCCAGCCAGCCGCCGCCCCAGATCCAGTGCCCGGAGATGGGATAGATTATCGCCGATATAAAACAGGTATAGATCAAATAGGACTTAAACTGGGTCCGTTCCGCCATGGCCCCGGAAACAATGGTTGCCGATGTGGCCGCGAAAACCACCTGGAAGAACCAATCCCGGTAGTAGGAAGGATCCCCCATGGGGCCTTTGAAGAAATCGGAAGCGCCGATAAGGCCGCCCAGGGCATCGGTCCCGTACATGAACCCCCAGCCGATTGCCCAATACACGATGGCGCCGAAGCAGAAGTCCATCAGGTTTTTCATGACGATATTGGTGGCGTTTTTTGCCCGGGTCAGGCCGGTTTCTACCATGGCAAAACCCGCCTGCATGATAAATACCAGGGATGCCCCAAGGAACAACCAGACCATATCCATGGCATCGTTCAGGGAAAACTCCTCCTGGGCGAAAAGAGTTCCTCCTACGCACAGAAGAATGATCGCCAAAACAACAATTTTCTTTCGCACTTTTCTGTCCTCCTCATAAGTTGAGGCTTTTTCAAAACATCGAATTTTGAAAAAGCAGCTGTAGATTTAAGGGAAAACCAGCCCGGGCCGGTTTTCCCAAAACCTTTTTCAAAACAAACCGAGTTTTGAAAAAGGCTCAGTTGTTTTAGTGTATCTAGCAGAAACCGTGCCAAGCGGTTTGATAAAGCAGCGTTTTTTTTACGGGAAGAGAAAAAACAGCGATTTTTTATTGGTTTTGGCGAAAAACAGGGGCAGGAATGGGAAAAAGCCGGATTTGGCCCACGGAATAGGGTTTTTTATCCCCTGGCCGTGTATTTTTTAGAGAAAATAGATGAAATTTTCCTACAAAAATGTATGCCGAAAATGGCATTCCTACATATTTGTATTTCTATAGAGGTGCCAGTTTATCCCGTAATGATGAACCCGCAGTCCTATCTGCCGTTCGGTGATGCCTAATTGGCGGGCCGCCGCGGCCATATTTCCCCCGCTGATTTTCAGGGCCTCCACGATAAGTTCCTTCTCAAGCCGGGAGAGGGCCGCCTCCAGGGTGGTGGTCGGCTCCGTGTGGGTCGAAACCGCCGATTGAAGGCTGGGGGGAAGGTTATAGGAGTGGATCACCATGTCCGTGGAGAGGATCACCGCCCGCTCAATGCAGTTCTCCAGTTCCCGGACATTTCCGGGCCAGGAATAACTGGTTAAAAGGTCGATGGCGGGGGTGGAGATCCGTTTGATGAGTTTTCCGTTTTTTTCGGCGTATTTTTCCGCGAAGTGATCCGCCAACAGGACAATGTCGCTTTTCCGCTCCCGCAAAGGGGGTATATGCAGCGGAAAGACGTTGAGCCGGTAATAGAGGTCTTCCCGGAACTGGCCCGCGGCAACCGCCTCTTCCAAATTCCGGTTGGTCGCGGCGATAAGCCGCACGTCCACCTTGATGGTGGATATACCCCCCACCCGTTCCAATTCCCGCTCCTGCAGCACCCTGAGGAGTTTTACCTGTATCCGGGGGGAGAGTTCCCCGATTTCGTCCAGAAAGATGGTTCCCCGGTGGGCAAGCTCGAAGCGGCCCTTGCGCTGGCTCACCGCGCCGGTAAAAGCCCCTTTTTCATGGCCAAAAAGCTCACTTTCGATGATCGATTCGGGGAGGGCCGCGCAGTTGATCTTTATCAGGACCTCCCCGGCCCGCTTGGAAAGGCGGTGCAGTTCCGCGGCCACCAGTTCCTTACCGGTACCGCTTTCCCCGGTGATAAGCACCGTGGCGTCGCTGGGGGCCACCTGGGTGAGCATTTCGTGGAGGCTGCGCATCTTTTTGCTGGTGCCGATGATGGCGCTCCCCGGCGCGATCCGCCCCCCGGGGATCTTTCCCACCCGTTCATCGGCGGCAATATCGAAGGATTCTTTCTCCCGAATCCGGAACTGTTCTTCCAGGATCCGCTCCCGGAGTTTGGCGCTGTCCGCGATAATGGTGGAAACCTGCTCCAAAAAGGACCGGTCCCCGGCCATTTGGGATTCGGGATTATGCCCCCGGATTCGGCGTTCGGCGCTGAGGGTTCCGATAATGCTGCCCCCGGAACGGATAGGAACACAATAATAGGTAAGCCCCGCCAGATCATCCTTGGTCCGGCTCTTTGCCCGGTTGAGGAAATGGCTGTCTTTGGAAAGATCCGGTACAATGATCGCCAGGCCCGACTCAAAAACCCTGCCCACCAAACCTTCTCCCAGGCGGTAGATTCCCCGTTCCTTTTCCTCCGGGGTAAGCCCGTAGGCCTCTTCAATCTTCAACAGCCCGCTCCCCCGATTCAGGAGGGTAACCATTCCCCAGGTCAATCCCGCCCGGATTTCCAGGAGGCTTAAAACAGGCCCCAGGGCGCTTCGAAGCTCCACATGCTTATCCAGGGTCCGGGCAATATCAAACAACAACTCCAATTCAGCCTGTTTCTGATCCTGCGGGACCGTTTCGACCATATATAGTGATTCCATGAAGCGATGATATTACATTTATGTAGGTTTTTCCAG
>JAITBE010000172.1 GCA_031283755.1 Spirochaetaceae bacterium | reverse complement strand
TATGTGTGGCATGAAAAAGCCTGGGGCTTGACGGAGTTACTCGATTACATCCCCAACAAGATTCAATCCTGGAAGCCCCAGCCCGAGGAGGTGATCGGCCTTGGTCGCAACTGTACGGTTTTCGATCAGGCTCGTGTATACGCCTACGCCGAATGGCGGCGGCTCAAGTTTGAGGACCAGGACCGCTTATTAACGGCGGTCTATGAGTATTCAATGAATATCAATCTGTCCTTCCGGGTGCCCATGCAGGATAAAGAGGTACTCTGTATAGCCCGGAGTATCAGCCGATGGACGGCCCGGCACATGGACGCGGCGGGGATGAGGGAATGGCACCGGGAACAGAACCGGAAATCGGTCATAATCCGTAAGGCAAAAGCGGACAGCAAAGCGGAGGAAATCAGGGCGTATAAGGCGGAATATCCTATGGCGACCGTGAGAGAGATGGCGGCTTTTTTTGATTGCGCCATAGGATCGGTGAGTAAATACCTCAAAGGGGGGCTTTAAGTGTGTTCATTTTACTATATCAGGTTTATAGCGGATCGGGCGGGTTATACTGGTGGTTTAAGTCCGTTTATTTATGAGGTATTTTAAGGTCTTTTTGATACGATGAGATTGCGTTTGAATATCATACCCGACTATTCTAAAGATGCCGTACAAAAAAAGTTAAAAGGTACTATCATAAACAAAGGCTATCAAGGCGGTTTGATTGTAGTATATTTCAATACCACCGGTAAGACTTACTATTGGAATGTCGATGACTTGAAATAAAAAAAATCCGGGTCTTGCGGCCCGGCGGATCCCCCAGGTCTGTAACGGTTGCTTGCCCCGTCCAAATATACCCAGGTACTTATAAAATAGCCTGCTTTTGGTTATTTGTCAAATGGTGTACCATAATTTTTTTTTAGGGGTAATCTATAGGTAAAGGCTATCCTGTTTTAGCGGTCATTTTGTCATTTTCGCCCTCCCTCCAGGACGCTCGTAAAGGCCCCTTCCTGCCCTTCGCCCCCCTTCCGGTATGATTCTACCAACAAGCCCACAAGGGCGCGCCCTGGGCCTGCTAAAAGGGCCGGTTTTATAGTGTATATCAAATTAAATACCCTTGACACACCGGCGTATTCTGGTATATCATCTGTATATGAAAACAATAGCGATTGCCTTACAAAAAGACGGTCAAGTTTTTGTCCGGTAGGCCCGTTGCATCACCGCTTCTACCGCGTCCTCCAGATGAATAATACGTCCTCCAATATCAAGGCTGCGGCATATCCGGCTTACGTAGGGCTGCTTCAACCGAGCCTTCTTGAGGGCTTCAAAATTCCAAAAAATATTTTCCGGTTTCCCGTCTTCTATAACCCGCTTATCCGCCATCAGAATAAGCCGGGGAAAATTTTCAGCTACAAATTCCATATCGTGGGAAATGGTTATCAGGGTTTTTCCCTGATCTAAAAGAGTTTTTATGATAGTCTGTAGTAGCCGGATTCCCGCCATATCCTGTCCTGCCGTAGGTTCGTCAAGGATGATCACCTCGGTATTCATGGCGATAACGGCGGCGATGGTAATAAATTTCCGTCTTGCCAAAGGAAGATTGTAGGGATTTTCCTTCCGTTCATGGCTTAGGCCGGTAATCTCCAAGGCGTTATCCACCTGCCGCTTTATCTGTCCGTCGGGTAGTTTCATCATTTTTGGCCCGAATCCCACTTCTTTTTCTATGGCAGCGTGGAATATCTGATCATCGGGGTTCTGGAATACATACCCGACAATTCGGGAAATTTCAGCGGTGGTATGATCCCGGGTATTTTTTTCCCCGATAAAGACATCGCCTTCAGTTGGACAGAGCAGACGATTACAGAGTTTTACCAGGGTTGTTTTACCGGCGCCATTCTGGCCCAGGACCGCGATATTTTCACCCCGATCAATATTGACCGTTACAGAATCTACCGCCCGGAACCCGCCGGGATAATCGTAGCTGACATTTTTAAGGGAAATAAAACCCATACTATCTGGCCTTAATACAATTTTTGAAAGCCATAACGGCAGCTTCCTCGGTAACGGGTATTGTGTCCAGGGGCAGCCCCCGGCGGATCAAAGCGCTGCTGAGATGGACGATCTGAGGTATCTGGATACCGTAATCCAGCAGCTTCGCATCTCCCAGGACTTCCGATGTTGGACCCATCCGTACAAGGCACCCCTGGTGTAATACGAGGATGGTATCGGCATATTCGGCCAGAAGATCTACCTCATGTTCCACCAATATAATGGTTTTTCTCTCTTTTTTCATCATTTTGATGATCTCAAAAACACTTTCGGTTCCCTCCGGGTCAAGCTGGCTGGTAGGCTCGTCGATCACGAGGATATCCGGTTTAAGTACGATAATGGATGCCAAGGCTAAACGCTGTTGCTGTCCTCCGGAAAGATCAAAAGGATTTTTTTCCGCCAATCCGGTAATATTGGTAAGATCCATGATTTCTATGACCCGCCGTTCAATTTCATCCACGGGGATGCCGAAGTTTTCAAGCCCAAAGGCGATCTCTTCAAATACTGTATCTTTTACCCCGCTGATCTGATTAAAGGGATTCTGAAAGACATAACCAACCCGCAGGGAGAGTTCCCCCGGCCCATAATCTACAGTGGGTTTTCCATCTATCAGTACCGTACCTTCAAGGTTTCCTTGGTAAAAACTTGGGGCAAAACCCCGGATCAGGGCGCAAAGGGTTGTTTTACCGCTGCCGTTCCGGCCTATAACCCCATAAAACCCGCCCTGCTCCAGGCTAAAGGATATATTCTTAATCGACGGTATGTCTGCTAAAGGATAGGTATAACTAACATTTTTAAATTCTATTACAGTACCCATGCCAGGATTCTCCACGTCAGGACGGCAAAAGTAACCATTAAGGAAATCACCTTTGCCGCCTTATCATAGGGGCTTCGGTATAATTCAAACATATAGGTTTTTTCTCCTTTTACATCAAAACCCTTGGATTCCAGCGTAAGCGCTCGTTCTTCTGCCGCATTTATGGAACTCAAAATCAGGGGTACCAGCAGGGGATAAAACGCTCTAGCACGTACCAGGATAGAACCCTCTGTTTCAACCCCTCGGGACTGCTGGGCACTTATAATCGTCCGGCTGTTTCGGCCCAGAACCTGGATCATCTGGAGGGATGACATAAAAACGTAGGTAATCTTATGATTCATCCCCGATGCGTCCAAGGCCCGGGCGATTTCTTTGTTTTCTGTGGTTTTGAACATCCAGAGGAATATCCCCGCAATGTTCATCACCAAAAAACTCAGGCTAATACCGGTTACCAGCCCTGTTTTTGAGATTCTTAGGAATCCCATCCGCCAAAGTATATCGTTACTTTTAATTACAAAACACTGTACGGTCAGGATTAATGCGGAGATAAACAGGATCTTAAGGAATCCGCGGAAGAAGATGTTAAAAACACCCGATGCTGCCGTTAATATTGGCAGAATTAAAAACCAAAATATTACAAAGACAGGATATCCCCCTGGACGGATAGTTCCTAAGACGATAGAACAGAAAGAATAAAGGCATACAATAAGAAATTTTACCGAGGGATAGAGTGATTGTATTTTGTTAGTCTTTCGAAGCAGTAATTTTTCTCGCCACATGATACCCTCGCCTGTTTGAATTGATGCTCATTCAAACTATCAATTTATGTAACAGCCCTAGATTTAAGAGAAAAAATAAACGGTCTTGCCGCTTTTTCCAAAGCCGGTGTCAAAGCGGAAGCCGGATAAATCATTATCTTAATTAGGATATCCTACAAAGCGACTGCTTTGTAGGTTCCGACTATATCTTCTTTACGGTTCTCCGGCAGGGTTTTCACTGGAGACAATAGTATCCTTATTTTTCTTGATATAATTCCCCCCACAACCGAATTTTATAAGCGTTCTATTCGGTATAACCTTGATAATAAACCAGGAAATAAAATAAGAAATGATCCGATCTATCACGTTAAAGATCCCATCGCTGCCTATCACCGCGAGCCAGATATTGGTACCCGTAGCCATGAGTGCGGCTTTGACGAGCGATGAACCATCGCCGGTAATCCCACCGAACAGGAGTACTACGATGGGAGCGGCGGAAATGATAGATGCCAGGGCCATGAGAATAATTGAGATAAGCCATTTCCACCAAATACTAAACATATTGCCCCGTGCTAAAAAACCGGTTACAAGGCCGACAATAACGTTGACCGGAATAAAAGCAAAGTTTACCGGATTGGTGATGCCATTAATTACATTAGTAAGCCCCCCGGCCAGGGCTCCTATCCAGGGGCCGCAAAGCATGGAAGCAAAAATAGTCCCGATGGTATCCAAATACAGGGGCAGTTTGAGTATCGAAGCCAATTGGGCTCCCACAAAATTCACTGCTACTGCTATAGGAATAATAAGAATAGCAAGCAAAGAAAAATCTGTTTTAATCGAATACTTTTTTTCTTTTTTTTCACCGCTCATATTGAAGCTCCTTTTGATGATATAGATAAAAAAATCCTTTATAGTATACCATCTCTTAAGATATAATGCAACTGTTTAATATTAGAAATTCGAAGGTTCAATATTTTTAATGAAGAAAGAGTCCAAACATAACAATATTGATCGGTTTATTCTGATTATTGTCTGTATTTCAATACAAATTATGCCGGGTTAGGGTGTTATTTACGGCCGCTTTCTTAAACGAGGAGTTTCATAACTTTTTCCGGTTCCGATGCCAAAAGACCGGTACGGTTTAGGACCGCCCCCCGTTCTTTGAGGAGCTTTTCCAGTTCATCAAAAAATACCCCCGCCTTTTTTACAAGCCGTACATCGGCAGCCAGACTTCCCAGATCTTCCCGCCCTCCCAGATTGCCACCCCAGGGACCGACACAGGTATAATCAACCCCACAGCTAGGACTGCCGTCTATCCCCACAAAACCAAGTACCTTAAACCGTGCGGGATCCGCCATGTAGACCTCGATTTCCATGAGGGGATATTCCAGGAGCTTTCGGCAATGGCTGCGGAAGAAGGGATTATCGAATTGGTTTGAAGTATGCCCCCACCGTTTAGTACCGTAGAGGGTAAATTCAGGACAAGGCAGTTGAATCAACTGAACACCCGCATCTAAAGCGGCATGGACAAACCGGCGGCGCAATGCTTCTTCCTGGGCCATTTCCTCATCGTTATACATTACCACCTTGGATGCGGTATTTAGGATACAGTGGGATACAAAAAGAATTTTTTGTATCTTCATGTAATACTCCTTAAATCAAAGATTGCGGTTTCACGGGTCCTTCAAAAAATATCTTTCGAAACCCTGGATCAAACCGTATAGGATTTTCCCGTTGATAGCAAGCCCAGAAATCTCACCCCTCTTTCCCCGGAAAAAAGCCGAGCGGGATCAAGGCCAAGTACCGGTGTCGTCAGCGGATATAGGGCTCATCCTAGGGATAATTAAGGACCCGGATTATGCGGTGATCGGCCTCAAAAGACACGGGGTTACGCTCATAGCCTATGCCAAAATGTATACAGGCTGGACGCTGATATATATAGACGAAGTGTTAAACAGCCGGAAGAACAAGACCCTCCGAAGTACCACGATGTTTAAGAAAATGGGAAAAATCAGCATGGAGGCGTTTATAAAAATACTGTCAAATAATGCGCATACCGACATGAGGGGAATAAAAAAAGTGGTAGAGACCGGAGGTAAAACCGGCGGGGAGCGAGACGGAAGGCCCCCGCCTTTCGGCATGGGCGGTCAGGACCCGAATAAAAGTTACCGGTAACAGAAACTATTAAATCCTATTCACCTATTATCAGGAGCATAAGTTTTTTAGTGTTGACTGAGGTGTTGCCTTTTGTATGGGTATTAAATAAAATTTGTATGGTATTATTAGAATGTGGATGGCTTAAAATAAAAAAATTCTTGGCCTTACAGCCTGGCGGTC
>JAITBE010000136.1 GCA_031283755.1 Spirochaetaceae bacterium | reverse complement strand
TACCCCTCGGCGGGCTCGGTTTTTAAAAACAACCGGGAATTCGGGAAACCCACGGGGAAGATTATTGATGAACTGGGATTACGGGGTCTGCGGCAGGGAGGAGCGGCAGTGGCGGACTACCACGGTAACATTATCATCAATACCGGAAACGCCGCGGCCGCCGATATCCGTCGCCTGGTTGAAACCATTGAGGATAGGGTTTACGCCGCATTGGGTGTCCGCTTGGAACCGGAGCTCCTCTTTGTGGGGGATTGGGACGGTTGACGAGGGTATGGGTCCATACGCCGATCCGGAAATAACCTTACAAGGTTTTCCGTAGTGGTAAATTTTCCGGAGCAAGCTTCGGATAGCGCCCTGTACAAGGATGAGTTTTGTGGTATTCAGACTACGCATTGACAAATCCCGGATCGGTTTTCTATACTTTTAACGGTTGCAGGGGGGGGAATGTCTGGGAAGCTTGAGCTAAGTTTTGTAAATTTTCCAAAAGGCGCCTATATTACCCTGGAGGGCAAACAAGATGCCGATAGATTTTTTATTATACACCAGGGTAAAGTTCGGCTTTCCAAAGAAGTGGAAGTGGTGGCGGAAGAAGGGCGTGACATTTTAGGGCCCGGTGATTTTTTTGCGGTTGTTTCCACCATGTCTTCCCATAGTCATATTGAAACCGCCCAAGCCGTAACGGATGTTACGCTTATTTCGGTTAAAAAGGAACAGTACAGTCAGCTTATCCAGAACAATACTCCGGTGGCCATGAAGATCATCCTGCAATTTTCAAAACGGATGCGGTATCTGGACGAATCCCTAACCAGGTTGACCTTAAAAAATACCGCGGAAAATGATCTCTCCCATCTTTTTGATGTGGGAACATATTATAACAAACAAAGCCAGTTTGATCAGGCCTATTATGCCTATCATCAATATGTAAAATACTGTCCCGCGGGAAAAAACGTGAATCAGGCCCGGGAGCAGATGATGAAAATAGCCCTCTATGCCAAAAACACTAAATTTTTTCATGGTTCCGATGAGTTCAACCGGGAATATCCCAAAGGTTCCATGCTTTTTTCCGAAGGTGAGCCGGGAGATGAGCTGTATATAATCCAGAAAGGATCGGTAAAGATCACTAAAATCGTCGATAACAACGAGGTGCTCCTGGCGGTTCTTAAAACAGGAGATATTTTTGGAGAGATGGCCTTATTGGAGTCCAAACCCCGATCAGCCAGCGCCGTCGCTTTCGAGGACTGTACGGTTCTGGTGGTAACCCGGACGAATTTTGTTCAGATGGTCGGAACCCAGCCTCAGATTATCGCCCGGCTGACCACCCTGTTATCGGAACGGCTTTGGTTTATCTATAAACAGCTGGCGAATACCCAGATCGACAATCCCATGGGTCGTATGTATGACGCTCTTTTAATTCAACTTGAAAAAAACCGGATTATCCTCAATTCAGATCAGCCCTATACCTTTGATTTTGGCCCCCTGGAACTTTTTAATATGGTGGGGCTTTCCAGAAACGATGGTATGTCGGCATTTCTAAAAATGACGGAAACCGGAAAAATCCAGGTTCTCCAGGACAAAATAATGGTGATGAGTGTTTTGGAAATCCTGCGGCAGACTGTTTTTTTTAAAAAACTACAGAAAATTAGGTAGAGCCGCGGGAATTTTGAAACAACCTCGTATTTTAGTATATTTTCACCGATATTAAATTGAGGGATCGCATGATATTCATAAAATGGCTTTGTTATGTGAATCGGTTTCAAAAACCGGTTGGGTTTGAAAAAGACTTTGAAAAAAGCAGCCCCAAGTCCGCTTTTCCTTTTAAGCCTAAGACCGGTGTTTCAAAATTTAACATTTTGAAACAGCCCTGTTGTTTAATTTTGGGTTGGATCCTCTTAACTATCCCTGTCCATGCCCAGAATGGTCCTGATGAGATCGAAGCTCCCCCCGCCGAAATCCCTGAAATGAGGAATCTTCCCCGGACTTTCCGGGAAATCTCCCTGGGTATGAACTTAGAGGATCTCAAAAAAGCCCTGGAACAGGACGGGCTTTTTTATTTCCGGGGGGATCGGGATGTATCCTTTCTCCCTGCCGGGGAACAAAGTCTGGTAGAAACCATCGGTCTTTCCTTTATCCGGCGGGCTTTTTTTCAGCTTCGGGAGGGAGAGTTATTTATCATGGCCTTTTCCCTGGACCCGGCCCTGATTGATCATTATTCGGTATTCACCGGTTTTGTAAAAAAATACGGGGAACCCCTTTTTCTGAATCCGGGGCAGGCGGTATGGGAATCAGCGGATACGAGGATCGCTATTGAGCGGCCCTTGACGATTAAATATATCGATAAAGCGGCATTTGCCGAAATTATGGGAGAATCGGCGGTAAGGGAATCCGGCGAGGTTTTTTTGCGGGAGGAATTTCTCAATGGCTTTTAACGGCCCTGCACATTGTCTTCTGAAGCAGGGTCTGGAATTTTTATTCTTGATCCTCTTCATTTCTGTTGGACAGGTTCATTGTACTCCTTCGGAAAATAAGCTGGAAACCGCCGAATTCATCCTGGAAAAAGCCGGGGGCGGGCGGGTTCAGATTCAGGCTGAGATTGCCCGTACCGAAGCGGAACGCGCCCGGGGGCTTATGCACCGTACCGCCCTTCCCAACGGGGAAGGGATGCTGTTTGTTTTTGAGCGGGACCAGATCCTCTCGTTTTGGATGAAAGACACCCTTATCCCCCTTTCTATTGCCTTTATAAGTTACGATGGCCGAATCCTGGAAATTTACGATATGCAACCCCGGGATCTTAGCTCCATCCATTCCAGCCGTTCGGCCCGATATGCCCTGGAGGTTCCCCAGGGCTGGTTTGAACGAACCGGTATAAGGGTGGGGGATAGGTTGAATCTGTGATGAAGGAAGCCGTAAAAGGGAACTCCGTATGTACCGAAAATTTCCACCGAAAGATGGCGTCGACAGCCCGTGATCTTCCTGTTTTTCCCGATTTCGGCATGCCCTTTCTTTAGTATATGGAATACGGTAATTAAAATTGGTAAAGCCCCGGTTTTACCGGGAAGTAAAAAAGTTTAATATCGCGGCTGTAAAGCGAGACATGACGTGGTCCCAAACCAGCCGGCAAGGAACCTAACCAGCTATACCCGGTAAGATCCGGTTTATTTCCGCCGTGCAAAAAGCTTGGATTTCCTCCAAAACCGCTTCTCCCGTCAGTTCCGGGCGGCGGCGCTTTAATGCCGCCCCAATGGGGAGCAGAGTGGCCAGGACGAGGCTTTCATCTTCCTTGAGTTTTTCCAGAAATTGTGATACCCCTTGCCGGCAGGACGGAAGGGAACCTATCTTTTTTTGATATTCCAAGAGAAAATCTTCCGCAGCCATAGTCAAGGGGCCGGAAGAAAAAAGACGGAGAAGACCCGCGGCAGAAGGATGGGTATTGGATTTTTTTTCCAGTTCCAGGGGGGGACCCATACCGGGGACAGCCCGTACCGTACCCAAAGCAAGGGCCTTTTCTTCCAGCCCTTCCCGGTAACGGGACATAATTTTTGTCTCGTAGTACCAGGAATCCTCGGTCCCCACCCGGGTAAGGGAAGGGCTGCGGTAGAGGAAATCCGAAAAAAGGGATTCCACCGGAGAGAAGCGGTTTTGCCGTTTATCAAAATAGGGGTAAATATAGGTCCCCCGGGCATAGGTAATACCCCGGGGATAAGAAAAATCAGCCCCGTATAGTTCTATTTGTTGCGCTCCCAGGGTATCCGCCAGGGACAGAGCCGCATAGGTAACATTACCCCCGGAGGTATCCACCACGGGAAAAGAACGCCAAAACCGGGAAATATACCGGGTCAGGGGGTGTCCGCTTGAAAAAAAGCGGAGATTTTTTGAACAAGCCGCCACTGCCGGAGGACTCGCCAGATCCAGGAACAGGGGAATATGGCCGGGAAGCCCCCCCATAAAGTGATAATAGCTGATATGCTGACAATCAATGGAGATGACCGCGTCCGGTTCCACCCCCGCGGCAAGGAGGCTGGGCAGGGATGTATCGGTAGCGATGAGATAACGGGAGTCCCGCCGCCGGATAAGTTCCGGAAGCTGCATATCCAGGGAAGGACCGGCTGCGCTGATCGCGGCATGACGGATCGGCGGAATTGGGGAAACTTCCTGTTCCACCCGAAAGAGATTTCGGATAATATTCGAAAACCACCGCTTTCCAAAATAGGCCTGTACCGAATAATCCCCTTTTACCCGTTCAATGGCCCGGGTAAAGGCATCGCCGGCTTCGGTAAACCGGGCCTGATCAAAGGCGGTCCTGGTCCGCAGCGGCAGTACCCGGATACCTCCATATAAAACCGGCTGATAAACCTGGGGGATATACATTTCCAGAGCCGCCGGGGAAACATCTGCCAATAAGCGAAACCGGGAATCGTTAAAGATATGGATGTATTCTTGGGAACTTAATAATTCCGCCAGCCCGTCGAGATCATAATCCACAACTAAAACCCGGTATATGTCCTC
This sequence comes from Spirochaetaceae bacterium, assembly GCA_031283755.1. Classification (GTDB taxonomy): domain Bacteria; phylum Spirochaetota; class Spirochaetia; order Treponematales; family Breznakiellaceae; genus JAIRMO01. The sequence continues at coordinate 3,970 of JAITBE010000136.1, read as the reverse complement.
CCGTTCCAGGGCTGCCTCAATATGATATCCGCCGCCAAGGCCGAAAAAAACCAGGAACCCCTCATCAATCGCCGTAGAAACCAGCCGCCTCCCTTCTTTTTGGGGATCCACCAGGGAATGAAGAGGGTGGGCCGTCCCGGCGGCATCTATCAGGGCGGGAACCTGAGTCCCGGAACGGGCAGTGAGGAATTTATACCGGCCCAGGGTCGTTTCCGCCGCGGTAAGCCGGGAGCAAAGTTCCGGATCCGAAACCGAAAGGGCCAGGAGATTCCGCTCAAAAAGATATTGTTTATCCATTCCTGAGCCCTTCTGAAAAATAAGGTCCCGCCAGGGAACGGACGACTTTTTTTAGCGCCTGGGGCGAAGGTTCTTTCTCTTCGGCAAGGAGGAGCGGGGATAACTCTCCGGTAATAATTGGGGCAAAACCAGGATCCGAAAGAGCCTGTAACAGGGCTTCCAGGGCGTGTTCCGCGGAAAAGGAAGGTTTAATTATTCGTGCGGAACGGTTTGATCCCCTGTTCATCAGGGCGAAGTTGTTGATTATCCCCCCCCCGGAAGGGATCCTTTCCTTTGCCGCCGGTATATTTTTCCCAAAGCCGGAAAGGCCCGGTTTTTCCGTATCCAGCAGGGAATTAAAAACCGGGTTGTTATTTCCCAGGGTATGGAGACGTTTGGGATAAGTTTCCAGCTGTTGGCCGAACCAGGCGGCATAGATTCCGTGGTTTCCCGAATCGGCGATAGCCCCGGCCCGGACAAAGGTTTCCGAATAAAAGGGGTGAAACCGGGAAGATCCCAGTTCAAGAAAGCGGTTAAAGCTGTAGGGCCGGGCATGGGTGCGGAGATCCCGGTGGGAAAGATCCGTACCGGTAATAAAAATCTCTCCCTGGGTAAGGGCGAGGGCAAGCTCAAGAGCAGAGGCGGTTACCGTACCCCGAGGGGCCAGCGGTACAAAGGGAATGGCCATGCTTTTTAGGATCAAATTTTGCCAGACACTGCCGTCGCTTAATACCAGAATGGGCAGTTCTCCACATTGGGAGGGAAGGGATGCATTCAAGGTTACGGTCAGAGCCGGGGGATTTTTTCTTAAAGCCCCCCGGAGATGAGCCGCCGCCCATCCGCCGCCATCGGTGCTTATGATGAGATCGGGCAGGATTCCCCCGGCATCCAGGGCCTCCACTGATGAAGCGGCGGCCAGGATCCCCAGAGCTTCCCTTTGTTTCCATTCCCGGATCAGGGGGATGGTTTCCTCCAGGCTCGGCCCTGCCCCGGTGACGGCTATTGGGATCGATGACGGGACCGGTTCCAGGACTTGTTGGAACAGCTTGAGATTTTTAAAGACATTTTTAAACCATCTTTGCCCAAAACCCTTAACAGTCCTCGCGTTGGCATCAACCCGTTTGATAAAATCAGTGGTCCCGGAAAGGAGCCTGAGATATGCTTCACCGTAAGCGGTGAGGGAAGGCCGCCATTCGATAAGCCCGATAAACCGGGCCTCAATGTCAGGGATCTCTTGTTCCAAAAATCGTTGGACCGGAATACCCTTTCCGGGAGCCCACACCGCGTCCGCCTCCAGGGTTCGATCTCCGCCGGCTTCCGGGGTTACGAAAAAATCCGAAATATGCAGCGTAATAATTTTCGCCAGGGGGTTGTTTTTCCGTAATACCGGAACCATATACCCCATTCCCGGTTCGATAAGAATAAGAAACCGGATGTTTTCCCGAAATTTAAGGGTATTAATATATTTTTCCGCTTCTAGCCGAGGGTTATACCGGGAATGTAACGCCTGTTCTCCGGCGTATACTGTGGGTGCCCCGCTTCCGGTAGGGACCAGCCGTTCCTGCATGATTACAGATAAGGCCTAAGGATCTCAAAAGCCCCTTCGGGACTTTCCGACTCAAAAAGAAAACAAGCTTCTATTTTGAGGGTTCTTGAAATTCTATGAGCCACCAATTCCTTATCAACGGAGGCGGGGAACAAAATAAGACAACGGAAAGTGGAGAGAGGCAGGGTCAGGGCGAAGGAAGCGGTTGTAGCGGAAAGCTCATCGATAAAGCCCTGGTATTCCATATTTTCCGGTGTTTCAAAGATGATTCCACTAATAACCCCATAGGCCATATGGTATTGAATAAGTTCTTCTTCTATTTGCCGGATACCCCGGGAAGCGGCTTTACTTAAAAGCCCCATTTTAGACTAAACCTAATTCCTCAAAAAGTTTTTTGTAAGTATCATAATATTCCGATCGGGCAAATTCTTCAATTTTTTCTTCCGGCAGAGATTCCAAAAGTTGATCCATATAAGAAAGGACCACCTTCAATTCCTGCTTGAGATTATCAGGAACATTTGGATCTTCCGATACCTCTCCGGCAGCCTCCCCATCATCGGGATAGAAGGCAACAGGTTCTTCCTGGATGATTTCATCCATGGCCGCGGCATCGTCAAAAACAACCTGGGAATCGTCGGCCTCCACCACAAAATCTTCAGGAACAACCTGGGCAAAATCTTCTTCTTCTATGGAGGATACGTCTTCAAACATTTCCTGCACTTCTTCCGTATCGGACAGGATATCCGGGGGTAATTCGTTGGACTCGAAATCTGTCTCAGGTATATCAATGGATATTTCTTCCGGAACCTCCTCGGAAAACTCCAAAACTTCCTCCGTATCTTCTTCGGGAAGCTCAAAGGATTCTTCCAGATCAAGGTCAAGGGAGATTGATTCCAGGGATGGCTCCTGAATGGGATTTTCCACCACATCTCCGGAGAGATCCGGTTCTTCAATAACCGCATTGGATAAGTCAAGGGTTTCTTCATCAAAACCGTTCTCCGCCGGAACCTCCTCGTCAAGATACGCGGTATCATCCGGAGCCCTGGTCATGGGCTCGACCCCCTCCTCCTGAAGCAGCTGTAATTCTGTGGAAGCCTCTATCGGGGGGATCTCCTCCGGGAGACCTTCTTCCGGAGTATACTCAAACCCCAGGGGAGGGGAGATGGCCTCGTCAGAAATATCTATATCATCTACGGAATCAATAAAGTCATCCCCCGGTGCCTCCAAAATATCCTGTATATCCGTATCTTCCCCGGGAGCCAAAAGACTTATGTCCGATTCCACGGGGCTTTCGAAATTCAAATCCTCAACGGTTTCTTCCTGATTATCTACGGAATCAATAAAATCATCCCCCGGTGCCTCCAAAATATCCGGTATATCCGTATCTTCCCCGGGAACCGAAAGATTTATGTCCGATTCCGCGGGGCTTTCGAAATTCAAATCCTCAACGGTTTCTTCCTGCAGGGGCGGGACATTCTCTGCCTCGGATTCAAACTCCAGGGATAAGGAATCATCCTCTAAAGAAACCTCGGGTAATACCGTTTTCTCTGTTTCCACCCCCTCTCCGGGAAGCTCTTCCTGAACCGTGAGGGGTTCTTTCGGTAAAAGGTCCTCTTCCAAAAGATCTTCCGATGTGGAAAGGTCCGCCTCCTCGGAAACGAAAAAACCCCTTGAGTCTTCAAAGGAGATTTCATCGGGAAAGATTTCTTCCGTATCAGTAACCGCTGCCTGGATTGCGGCCTCCTCAGATGGAGATTTTTTGGTAATAGAATCCGGCAGCTCCTGGGGCCCGATGGATTCCGGAACAGCTTCCCACTTCTCCGTTTTGATCTTATCCTCCGGGATAAGATCCTCCACCGTACTTTCGGCGGCATCGGTTCCGGTTTCTTCGGTAAAGTTTGCGGTATTAAGGATATTATCAAGTTCAGCTCCCGTAAGGGAGAGTTTTTCATCCTCCTCTTTTTCATCCAAAAAATCACTCCCAGGGCCCGGTACATCCTTTTGGGGGGTGCCACGAATCCCCGAAAGCTCCCGCTTAAGGCTGGATATTTCTGTCTTGATCGAGGAGAGTTCGTCGGCGATCTTCATCAGGAGCTGGGTGGATAAATCTAATTCCATTGGTTTTTTATTTTCCGGGGGTTTGGCCGG
>JAITBE010000090.1 GCA_031283755.1 Spirochaetaceae bacterium | reverse complement strand
GAGGGGAGTACCGTCCCCTTTATCGCCCGGTACCGGAAGGAAAAGACCGGCAGCCTCGACGAGGTCCAGGTTCGGGATGTGGAACACCTCTTTTCCGGGGGAAAAAATCTGGAAACCCGGCGGATCGAAATAATCCGGGGGATCTTTGACCAGGGGAAGCTCACCGAAGCCCTCTATGATAATATCCTCAAAGCCGCCACCCTCACGGAGCTGGAAGATATCTATGCCCCCTATAAGCGGAAGAAAAAGACCCGGGGGATGCTGGCGGTGGAAAAGGGCCTGGAAGGGCTGGCCCTTGCCATGAAGGAGCTGGAAACCGAAGCCCTCCGGGCCAAGGCCCGGGAGTTCCTGGTGGAAAATACCGAAAACCCCGCCCTCTCGGTCCCCACCGTAGAAGACGCCCTCCAAGGGGCCATGGACATCCTGGCCGAGGAGGTTTCCCAAACCCCGGAAAACCGGGCCGCGGTCAAGGCCTTTTACCGGGCCGACGGCCGGATCATGGTCAAGGCATCCCAGGCCGCGGGGCTTGGGGACGAGGAGGCCAAGAAAAAAAGCACCTACCAGATGTACTGGGATTACACCGAAGCCCTCTCCCAGATAAAACCCCACCGGATATTGGCCGTCAACCGGGGGGAACGGGAAGGGGTTTTGGACGTAACCATGGACGTGGATGAGAATACCGCGGTGGAACTCCTCCAAAACAAATATGTCATCCATAACGAATACCACCGTACCGCCGTCGAAGACGGCCTCAAACGGCTCCTCTCCCCGGCGGTGATCCGGGAACTCCGGGGAGACCAGAACGAAGCCGCCGACGATCACAGCATCGGGGTGTTCAGCCAGAACCTCAAAAACCTCCTCATGCAGCAGCCCATCAAGGGGACCCGGGTCCTGGGGATCGATCCCGGCATCAGGACCGGGACCAAATGCGCCTTCCTGGATGATACGGGCAAATACCTGGGGAACTTCGTCATCTATAACCATAAGGTTGAAGAAGCGAAAAAGCTCCTCCTGGAGGGGATAAAACAGTACGACATCCAGCTTATCGCCGTGGGGAACGGCACCGGCACCCGGGAGGTCCAGGAGATCGTGAGCCAGGTCATCGCCGAAAACAACCCGGAGGTCCTCTACACCGTGGTGGACGAGGACGGGGCTTCGGTGTATTCCGCCAGCGACATCGCCCGGGAGGAATTTCCCAATCTGGACCTGACCATCCGGGGGGCCATCTCCATAGGCCGCCGCCTCCAGGATCCCCTGGCGGAACTGGTCAAAATAGACCCCAAATCCATCGGGGTGGGCCTCTACCAGCACGACGTGAACCAGCGGAAACTCTCCGAAACCCTGGACGAGGTGGTTTCTTCGGTGGTGAACAACGTGGGGGTAAACCTCAATACCGCCAGTATTTCCCTCCTCAAATACGTGTCGGGGATCAACAGCTCCCTGGCAAAGAAAATCGTTCAATACCGGGACGAAAAGGGGAAGATCGCCTCCCGGGCGGAGCTTACCGCGGTCCCCGGCATGGGTCCCAAGAGTTTTGAGCAATGCGCGGGGTTTCTCAAGATCCCCGAAAGCGCCGATCCCCTGGACAATACCTGGGTTCACCCGGAAAACTATGGGGTTGCCCGGATCATCCGCCAATCCATGGCCGGTTCCGGGACCACCACCGGGAACCTCGGTTCCGCGGAGTTCAAGCGCCTCAAAGAGCAATACGAGGTGGGGGATACCACCATCAATGATATTGTGGATGAATTGAAAAAGCCCAACCGGGATCCCCGGGAGGGTTATCCCAAACCGGTTATGCAAAAGGGGGTCATCACCTTCGAGGATCTCCAGGAGGGCATGACGGTTACGGGAAAGATCAAAAACGTGGTCGATTTTGGGGCCTTTGTGGATCTGGGGATCAAGGAAACCGCCCTGGTCCATATATCGGAACTGAGCGACCATTTTGTCAAGGATCCCCTGGAGACGGTCAAGGTGGGGGAAGTCCTGGAATTCCGCATCATCAGCCTGGACCGGGACCGGCGCCGCATCAGCCTTTCCCGGAAAAAGGACCGCCCCCTTCCCGCCGCCGCCCCGCCGCCCGTTGCCAAGGGCAAAGGGAACGCCGGAACGCCGGAAACCGGCCAAAAGCGGGCGGAGGCCAGAAGTACCGGGCCCAAACCCCCGGCGTCCCCCCCCGGCTCCTCCCGTCCTGACCCCCGGCCTTCCCGGGGCTCCGATGACGGTACCATGTACAACCCCTTCGCTGATGCCCTCAAAAAGATGCGGGAAAAAGAACGCCGGTAGGCCATGGACCCTGTCTTAACCGAAGGACTGCGCTGCCTGAGAGCGGACCCCCTCGCCGGGGGCCTCCTTACTGAGCGGGTTGAAGGTCTTTTGAATAGCTATATACATGAAATCGAGCTGTTCAACCCCGCCTACGGCCTGGTGGGGGCCGGGGACCGGCGGGAACTGGTGGTAAAACACATCCTCGATTCCCTGGCCCCCCTGGGCCGTATCCTGCCCCTGCTGGAAAACCCGGCAACGGCCGGAACCGGAAAAACTCCGGCCCTGGCCGATGTCGGTTCCGGGGCGGGCCTCCCGGGGATCCCCCTGGCCATAGCCCTGCCGGAGCATCCCCTTACCCTGATCGAACGCAAGGGCCGCCGGGCGGCCTTCCTCAGGAACACCCAGGCGGTTTTAGCCCTCCCCAACGCCGTGGTGGAAGAAGCCCCCATGGAGCAGTCCCCCCCGGGCCGGTTCCGGGTGGTTGTCTTCCGGGCCTTCCGGCCCCTGGACCGGGCCGTCCTCAAAGGCCTTTTCCGGCTCCTGGAAACCGGAGGGGTCCTGGCCGCGTACAAGGGCCGCCTGAGGACAATTGAGGCGGAGCTGGGGGCCCTCCGGGGGGAGGCCGGTTCCTGGGAAGCCCTGCCGGTCCCGGTCCCCTTCCTGGAGGAGGAGCGGCACCTGGTGGTGATCCGGCCTCATCGCTAATATATATAGAAAGATTTTGTCAAATCCGGATTTAAAAGCGCCGGGGGCCAATCCCAAAATTGAAATAAGCCCCATAAGCGCGGTTTAAAGCGCCGGGGCATAAATTTTTTTGATTCTTTGCTGAATTATGTATTTTTCCCCTTGACTCTTTTTTTTTTTTCAGATAAATTGAATTTCCTTACACGATAATTTTTTGATGGGTAATTGACGCGGTGGGTTTCCACGGCGATGTAAAAGGGAGTTTTTTGTAGATGCCTACGATTAATCAGTTGGTTCGCTTTGGCCGGCAGCAGATATCCGTTAAAACGAAGTCTCCGGCGCTTCAGTCTTGTCCTCAAAAACGGGGGGTTTGTACCCGGGTTATGACTGTTACCCCCAAAAAGCCCAATTCGGCCCTGCGGAAGGTAGCCAGGGTGCGGCTTTCCCATGGGACCGAGGTAACCGCTTATATTCCCGGTATCGGTCATAACCTGCAGGAACACTCGGTGGTCCTGGTCAGAGGCGGCCGGGTAAAGGATCTCCCCGGGGTCCGTTACCATATCATTCGGGGCGCCAAGGATACCCTGGGCGTAGAAGACCGTAAACGGGGCCGGTCTAAATACGGCGCCAAACGGCCGAAGGCTTAAGGGCAGGAGCAGTCATGGGACGCAAAAAAAAGACGATAGATCGGGGCATATTGCCGGATCCTAAATACAACAGCGTGGTGCTTTCCAAGTTTGTAAACCGGATGATGTGGGAAGGTAAACGGTCGGTGGCCCTCCGGATCGTTCATGAAGCCCTGGATGCGCTTAAAACCAAGGCGGAAAAGGAACCCCTGGAGGTGTTTCTCAAGGCCATAGAGAACGTAAAGCCCATGATCGAGGTAAAGTCCCGGCGGGTGGGGGGCGCCACCTATCAGGTCCCGGTGGAAATCCGGGAATCCCGGCGGGAAGCCCTGGGAATGCGGTGGATCATCAATGCCGCCCGGGCCAGATCCGGCCACGGGATGGATGAGAGGCTTGCCGCGGAGCTTATGGATGCGTATAATAATACTGGTACCGCCTTTAAGAAAAAGGAAGATACCCACAAAATGGCCGAGGCGAATAAGGCCTTTGCCCATTACCGGTGGTAGAATATAACCGGGTTTGATGTCCGGTGTGTATGGTTTTATAAACCCCTGGGGGTTTAGAGAGATATTTGAAAAATAGGGTTGTCCAGAAAGGTGAAAATCTGCTTGGACAGCTTCATTAGTGCGGCATTTGCCCGTTGTTTTAACAAAACAAAGGCAAATGCGGGGGCTGGCCGGGAGCAACCGGCTTCTTGGACAGTCCCTGATTGCCGCGCCATACGGATTATCAAGGAGGCGGAAAAAAGGTCTTGATCATTGGCGGCGCGGAAGTCTCGGGAAACCGCGCAGGCGGTTTCTTGGAGTTGTTCAAAGCGGCGAAAAAAGACGCCGCTCCGGGCGGCTCAATGATCCAAACCGATCATCATGAGTTCGGGGTAACGGTTTTTTAATTGCCCCGGTTTGGCGTTGTCCAAGATGAGATAGGTGGAACGGGACGGATGGTACGATGTCGATTTTGAGGGTTTTTGCCCTCATCTTCATGTTACTATTCCCTTTTTGATTCCCCTCTCTATAATGGAACGTCGCTTTTGATTCGTTGCGAAGGATATATACCAAAGAGCCCGCTTGCGCGGAACCGGGTATGTACCCTAAGTATCTTATGAGACTACATATCCTGGCCGTGTGCGGCAGGGTTGTTGATTCCGGGTCCCCGGCAGGGGCCGGAGGGTCTTACACTCTTGGGAGTGTTGGATTATACTGGTTAAGAAAGAATTTAAATTGGGTGCCCATAAATAGGTAAGGAGGACACGTAATGGCAAAAGATAAGTTCACTCGAACAAAAATCCACATGAACGTTGGAACCATTGGTCACGTTGATCATGGAAAAACCACGCTTTCCGCCGCTATAACCATGTATTGTGGTAAAAAATACGGTGACAAGATCATGAAATTTGATGATATTGATAATGCTCCGGAGGAGAAAGCCCGGGGTATTACTATCAATACCCGGCATCTGGAGTACCAGTCCGAAAAACGGCATTATGCCCATATCGACTGTCCCGGCCACGCCGACTATATCAAAAACATGATCACCGGCGCCGCTCAGATGGACGGCGCGGTCCTCGTGGTATCCGCCCCGGATTCGGTTATGCCCCAGACCCGGGAGCATATTATCCTGGCCCGTCAGGTCGGCGTTCCCAGCATGATCGTTTTCCTCAATAAAATCGATCTGGTGGACGATCCGGAGCTTCTTGAATTGGTGGAAGAAGAGATCAAAGACGTGCTTACCGCCAATGGATTCCCCGGCAACGAGATCCCCATCATTAAAGGTTCCGCCTTCAAGGCCATGGAAGATCTCAACAAGGGCGAGGATACGGAGGACACGACCTGTATTCAGGCGCTGCTTGACGCCATGGACAGCTACTTCCCGGATCCGGTTCGGGACGCGGACAAGGCCTTCCTTATGCCCATTGAGGACGTGTTCACCATTCCCGGCCGCGGTACGGTGGTAACCGGCAAGGTGGATCGCGGGATTCTCAAGGCCATGGATCCTGTTGAAATTGTCGGTATCCGACCTACCCAGCAGACCGTCGCCACCAGTTTGGAGATGTTTAACAAAACCCTGGAGGACGTTCAGGCCGGTGAAAATGTCGGCGTCCTGCTTCGGGGTATTGATAAAAAACAGGTTGAACGCGGCCAGGTATTGGCAAAACCCGGTTCCATCACCCCCCACCTCAAATTCAAGGGCCAGATTTATTGTCTGTCCAAGGAAGAGGGCGGGCGGCATAGTCCCTTCTTTACCGGGTATCGGCCCCAGTTCTACTTTAGAACCACCGACATCACCGGTACGGTAAAATTGCCCGAAGGCAAGGAAATGGTAATGCCCGGGGACAATACCGAAGTAATTGGAGAGCTGATCCACCCCATCGCCATGGAAAAGGGGCTGCGTTTTGCTATTCGGGAAGGCGGAAAAACGGTTGCTTCCGGGCAGGTGACCGAGGTTATCGAATAAAGGTTATGATCGAGGGCGGCCGGTTCTTTGCCGGTACAAAAAACCGGCTGTCCCTCATCCGGAGGAATAATGACTAAGGAACGAATTCGCGTGCGGTTGCGCGGTTTCGATGTTGAGTTAATTGATCAAAGCGCGAAATCTATCGTTCAGACGGTGCAGAAGGCGGGGGCCAAAGTTACCGGTCCCATTCCCCTGCCCACCCGGATAAACAAGGTGACGGTGCTTCGTTCTCCCCACGTGAACAAAAAGTCCCGTGAGCAGTTTGAGATGCGGACCCACAAGCGTTTGATTGATATAATTGACCCTTCCTCGGAGGTGATGGATTCTTTAATGAAGCTTGAACTTCCCGCGGGGGTAGATGTGGAAATAAAGCAATAGGATCCGTTGGATTTTTATGGGGAATTGCGGCGGTAAAAGCTGCTCCCGTAAAAACAGTTGACAGCCGGATTTTTAGCGTAATTGGGGTTGTTTCAAAATCCGATGGTCCGCCGGGATCATGAATTTGAGACAGCGGCCTTCGGTTTTGAAAAAACCTGGGATTGTTTTTTTGTCCGTCGGGATTATACCCAGGGCTCCTCTGCGGGGCTTGGGGGTTCAGATTTCCCGGCCGGCGGGGTAGAAGCCCCGGTGCAAAATGAAAAAAGCCCGCAGGACTTTTTTCATTGACCAATACCCCGTGCTTTGCGCGGGGAGAGTCATTCAGGCAGACGGTCCCGGGACTGAGGGATAGCGTGCCGGTGAGGTGGAGTTGCGTCATGTTAGGTCTTTTGGCCAAAAAAGTGGGAATGACCCAGGTCTTCGACGACGCGGGTAACCTGGTTCCAGTAACGGTTATCCGGATCGATCCGAATGTGGTCATCGCCCAAAAAACAAAAGAAAAAGACGGCTATGCCGCGGTGGTTCTTGGGGTAGATGATCTGAAACCAAGCCGGGTTTCCAAGCCCTATGGGGGGCAATTCCCGGAAAACATTGCGCCGAAAAAGCGGATCAAGGAATTTCGGGATTTTGAAAAAGAGGTCGCCCCGGGGGATTCCCTGGGAGTGGAAGTTTTTGAAGGATGCCGTTATGTGGATGTTTGCGGTGTTTCCAAGGGCAAGGGCTTCCAGGGGGTGATCAAGCGGTGGGGTTTCGGCGGCGGCCGTTACACCCATGGTTCCAAATTTCACCGGGAACCGGGGTCTACCGGACAATCCACATATCCGGGCCGGACCTTTAAGAACGTCAAACTCCCCGGCCGTATGGGCCGGGAGCGGGTAACCACCCTCAGCCTGAGGGTGGTTAAGATTGATGCCGATAATCAGCTCATTTTGGTCCGCGGCGCCGTCCCCGGCATAAACAAAGGTTTGGTTACCGTCCGGGCCGCGGTGAAGAAGTAAGGCCTTTAAGGAAAACGAGGGAAGTAATGAATCGGACAGTGTATTCCATTGACGGCAAAGAGCTGCGAAACATAGAGCTGGATGACGCCGTTTTCGGTCTTCCGGTAAATGAGGACCTTATCTGGTATGCCATAAACAATGAACTTGCCAACAAACGGTTGGGTACGGCCTGTACCAAAGACCGGGGAGAGGTTCATGGTTCCAATGCCAAACCCTATAAGCAAAAGGGCACCGGCCGGGCCCGGCGGGGGGATAAAAAGTCGCCGATTTTGGTAGGGGGCGGTACCGTATTCGGCCCCAAACCGCGGGATTTTTCTTATACTATTCCCAAAAAAGCGAAACGCCTGGCTTTAAAAAGCATTCTGAGCCTCAAGGCCCAAAACGATACCCTCAAGGTCGTTGAGGATTTTTCAATAGAATCGGGTAAAACCAAAGATTTAGCGGGGATTATCAAGAATTTCGGCGCCGGTGAACGGACCGTGATTATTTTGAAGGATGATGATCCCAAGGTAAAACGGGCGGGGGCCAATATCCCTTGGCTGCGTTTTCTTTCTTATAACCGCCTGCGGGCCCACGACCTTTTTTACGGCCGCCGGGTCATTGTATTGGAAACCGCGGTAAAAAACTTGAATACCTTTTACGCCGCAAAAAAGGCGCCGGACGCGGATAACGGGGAGGCCGCTCTATGACCATCTATGAAAAAATTCTGATTGAACCGGTCCTCTCCGAAAAAGCCAACGCTCTGCGGGAAGAGGGAAAATACGTTTTTAAAGTGGATCCTTCCGCCACGAAGATTCAGATAAAAGAAGCGGTCCGTAAGCTTTTCAATGTACACCCCATTTCTTGTACGGTCATGGTCGTGGGGGGTAAACCGAAACGGCAGCGAAACCGGGCCGGTTATACCGCGTCCTGGAAGAAGGCCATTGTTCGTTTGCAGAAAAACGAAAAGATCGGCATCTTCGAGGGAGTTTAGGGGAACCATATGGGAATTAAAACGTATAAACCCATAACCGCGGGAATGCGGCAGTGGACGAGTTTGGACTACTCCGAAATAACCACCGGTAAGCCGGAAAAGACCCTTACCATCGGACGCGGTGAAAAGGCCGGCCGGGATTCAAAGGGCCGCATCAGTGTGTGGCATAAGGGCGGCGGCCACAAGCGCCGTTACCGGATCATTGATTTTAAACGGGATAAGATCGGGGTTCCCGGAAAAGTAACCACCATCGAATATGATCCCAACCGGAGCGCCAATATCGCCCTGGTGGTATACGTCGACGGGGAAAAACGGTATATCCTGGCCCCCAAGGGCCTGGCCGTGGGGGCTAAAATCCAAAGCGGTCCCGGCGCGCCCATTGAGGCGGGGAACGCCCTTCCCCTGGAGAATATACCCCTGGGTTTTATGGTTCATAATATTGAGCTTACCCTGGGCAAGGGCGGGCAGATCACCCGTTCCGCCGGCACCGGCGCCCTGATCGCGGCCAAGGAAGGGGACTATGTAACGGTAAAACTCCCCTCCGGTGAAATGCGGATGATTTTCAAAAAGTGTTACGCCACCGTAGGTACCGTGGGGAATGAGGATCACATGAATGTGCAGCTCGGCAAAGCCGGGCGCAAGCGCTGGCTGGGAGTCCGTCCCACGGTCCGGGGCATGGCCATGAATCCCGTGGATCATCCCCATGGAGGGGGCGAGGGAAAAAACAAGGGCATCAATCCGGTTACCCCCTGGGGGCAGCCGACTAAGGGATATAAAACCCGGAACAAGCATAAGCCTTCTTCCCGGTTTATCGTAAGCCGGGGTAAAAAGAAGTAGAAAGCCGGCGGCTTTGACGGCCGGGGTTTTCTAAGGAGTTAAAGGGTGTCAAGATCAATAAAAAAAGGACCTTTTATAGAGAAGAGCCTTTATAAGAAAGTATTGGAGATGGCCAAGGCCGGGGATCGGAGGATGATTAAAACCTATTCCCGCTGTTCCACTATTATTCCTGAAATGGTGGGAAATACCATTTCCGTATATAACGGCAAGACCTGGATCCCCGTTTATATTACGGAAAATTTGGTTGGCCACAAACTTGGGGAATTCGCTCCGACCCGGATCTTCCGGGGTCACGCGGGGTCGGATAAAAAAGCCTCTAAATAGGGCTATAGGTAAAGAGTATGGGAAAAAAAGCACACGCAAAAAGGGAAGGTTTCTGGGCGGTGACAAGACATCTTATCGCTTCGCCCTTTAAGATTAGGCCGGTGGCGGATCTCGTCCGCCGCAAGCCCTATCCCGAGGCCATGTCCATCCTGGAGAATATGCCCCACAAGGGGGCGCGGCTCATCAGGAAAACCGTAAAATCAGCCGCTTCCAATGCGCTTAGCCTGAATAAGCAGCTTGATGAAGATATGCTGTATGTTAAGAAGATCCAAATTGATGAAGGCCCCCGGATGAAGCGGATTTGGTTCCGGGCCCGGGGCAGGGCGGATATGCTGCTGAAACGGATGTGCCATATTACCGTGGTCATTGATGAAGTGCAAACCGGTACCGGCGGTTCACAAAAAAAGGCGGGGGAATAACGTGGGACAAAAAGTTAATCCGATTGGACTTCGGCTGGGGATCAATAAAACCTGGGCTTCCCGGTGGTATGTGGACCCCAAAGAATATGCCAATACCCTTCATGAAGACCTGATGCTTCGGTCCTCGATTATGAATATGAATGAGACCAAGGGCGCGGATATCGCCGAGTTGGAAATAATCCGCCACCCCCAGCGGATCACCATCGTGATCCATACCGCCCGGCCCGGGGTTATCATCGGGGTTAAGGGCGCCAATATAGAAAAAATCGGGAGTGAACTGCAAAAGAAGGTCACCAAAAAGGTCCAGATCAAAATCAAAGAAGTCCGGAACGCGGATAATAATGCCCAGATTATCGCCCAGAACATTTCCCGGCAGCTTTTGGCCCGGGGTTCTTTCCGGCGGACTATGAAACAGGCCATTGCCAACGCCATTAAAAAGGGTAATGCCCAGGGGGTCAAGGTGCGGCTTTCGGGGCGCCTGGGGGGCGCGGAAATGTCCCGGACCGAAGAAGCCAAAGAAGGCCGGATTCCCCTCCATACCCTGCGGGCGGATATTGATTACGGTTTTGCCGAAGCCCATACCACCTTCGGCGCCATTGGCATTAAGGTGTGGGTCTATAATGGTATGAAGTACGGCAAGGAACAAAAAGAAGACGCGGGTGTCCTGGTCCGTAAGCGGCGTGAACACGCCCCCGCGAGGAGTTGATCGATGCTGAGTCCTAAACGTGTTAAACACCGCAAGGTACAACGGGGCAATATGCCGGGAAACGCCACCCGGGGAAACACCGTGGTTTTTGGGGATTACGCCCTGGTGGCCCTGGACAGGATGTGGATCACCAACCGGCAGATCGAAGCCGCCCGTATTGCCCTGAACCGCCATATCAAGCGGGGGGGCAAGGTGTGGATCCGGATTTTTCCGGATAAGCCCTATTCCAAGAAACCCGCGGAAACCCGCATGGGTAAGGGGAAAGGGCCGCCTGAATATTGGGTTGCCGTGGTTAAACCGGGGACCGTGATGTTTGAGCTGGGCGGTATCGATAAAACCATCGCGGAAGAGGCGATGATTCTGGCGGGGGCTAAACTTCCGATTAAAACCAAGTTTGTGGCCCGTTCCGACTTTGAACTCGGAAAGTAGCCTTGGTTTTTATGTTGCTATAGAAGGAATGGGGTATGAAAAATTCGTTTAAAAACCTCTCCTTGCCGGAGCTTAAGGCAAAGCGGGATGAACTTAATAAGAAGTATATGGAACTGCGGTTCCAGATAGTTATCGGTCATGTGGACAATCCGCTTCAAAAACGGGTTATGCGCCGGCAGATAGCCCGCGTTAATGGTATGATCCGGCAGCAAGAACCGGCTTTAAAGGGGTAACACAGGTTTTTGAGGGGTGTTTCCGGAAACTTGTTTAAGGAGAGAATGGTGGAAGATCAGGTTGTTAAAGCTAAAAGCGGCAAAAAAGAGTTTGTGGGGATTGTTAAGAGCGATAAAATGAATAAAACCATCGTGGTTGCCGTAGAAACCACCGCCTTGCATCCCCTTTACAAGAAATATGTTAAGCGGATTAAAAAACTTAAGGCCCATGATGAAGCCAATGAGGCAAAAATAGGAGATCGGGTCCGCGTGGTTGAATGCCGTCCTCTCAGCAAGGAAAAATGCTGGAGACTTGCGGCGATTCTTGAGCGCGCACGTTAGGCCATAAGGAGCAGCAAACATGATTCAAGTGGAAACATTCCTGAATGTGGCCGACAATTCAGGCGCAAAACTGGCCCAGTGTATCAAGGTGCTCGGCGGCTCCAAGCGGAAATACGCCGGCATCGGCGATATTGTCGTGGTGGCTGTTAAAGTTGCGCTGCCCACTTCGGTTATCAAGAAGGGTTCCGTTGAAAAAGCGGTGGTAGTCCGGACCCATAAGGAATACCGGCGTCCTGACGGCACCTATATTCGGTTTGACGATAATGCCTGTGTGATTATTGACGGGAGTATGAACCCCAAGGGGAAACG
>JAITBE010000074.1 GCA_031283755.1 Spirochaetaceae bacterium | reverse complement strand
ATGAATATTATTTTCGGCTTTGACGAAACCGCGGGACTTACCGCGATTCCTTCGTTATTTTAAGGAAAACCGCAATGGCGGTATGGCGGATGAACAGAAGGGGAAGGGGATGGTGAAAGAGATAACGGGGGGGGTATGCGCCCCCAGGGGATTCCGGGCAGGGGGGATCCGGGCCGGGATAAAGGCCTCATCCCAAAAACGGGATTTGGCCCTGATCTGTTCGGAAAAGCCCTGCGTATCGGCGGCGATGTTTACCACCAACCGGGTCCAGGCCGCCAGCGTCCTCGTGAGCCGGGAACGCCTGGCCCGGGGAAGCTGCCGGGCGGTGATCGCCAATTCGGGTAACGCCAACGCCTGTACCGGAGAGGCGGGGCTGGCCGCTGCCCGGCGCATGGCGGATCTGGCCGCGGAAAAGCTCGCCATAGCCGGGGAAGAAGCGGCGGTGGCTTCTACCGGGGTTATCGGAGTACCCCTGCCCATTACGGTTATTGAAGCCGGTATGGACCGCCTGGTCCAATCCCTGCGGGGGGATAAGGCGGGCCACGACGCCGCCCTGGAGGGGATCATGACTACCGATACCCGGAAAAAGGAGATTTCCCTGGAAATAGAGATCCGGGGTATTCCGGTGCGGCTGGGGGGTATGGTTAAGGGTTCGGGGATGATCCATCCCAATATGGCCACCATGCTCTGTTTTATCACCACCGATGCCGCCATATCCGCGCCCCTCCTTGATCAGGCCCTTAGGCACGGGGTCAACCGTTCTTTTAACCGCCTTACCGTGGACGGGGATACCTCCACCAATGATATGGTCCTGATTATGGCCAATGGCGAGGCGGGGAATCCGCTGATCGCGGCCGGCGGGGATACATTCGAGGTCTTTCAAAAAGCCCTGGAATATCTCTGCGTACACCTTACCCGGGCCATGGCCCGGGACGGGGAGGGGGCCGGTAAACTGCTCTGCGTGGCGGTCCGGGGGGCGGCGGATGAGGGGATCGCGGAGGCTCTGGCAAAATCCGTGGCAGCCTCAAATCTGGTTAAGGCCGCCTGTTTCGGCGCCGATGCCAACTGGGGCCGGGTACTCTGCGCCCTCGGTTACGCCGGGATTCCCTTTGACCCGGCTGCCGTGGACGTTTGTTTCGCAAGCCGCCGGGGTTCCCTTTTGGTTTGCCGGGGCGGGGCCGGCCTTCCCTTTTCCGAAGACGAGGCCAAAGAGATCCTTTTGGAAGATGAAGTATGGATCCTGGTAGACCTGGGAGGTGGAGCGGGGGGCGGGGAAATTCCTATGCCCGATCCCCTTAACCTTGGTCCGGGGGAGGCCGTAGCCTGGGGCTGCGACCTTACCTATGACTATGTCAGAATAAACGGCGACTACCGTTCCTAGAAACAAAGGAGATAAGGAAACAAAATGAAGGATATGCCGATTTCGAATAACGGCCGGGCGGAGGTGTTGATCCATGCCCTCCCCTATATACAACAATACCAGGGTAAAACCATGGTGGTTAAGTACGGGGGAAACGCCATGATCAACGATTCCCTCAAGGCGGCGGTGATTCAGGATGTGATCCTCATGGCCTGTGTGGGCATCCGGGTGGTGCTGGTCCACGGAGGCGGCCCGGAGATCGGCCTTATGCTTTCCGCCATGGGTAAGGAAAGCCGTTTTGTCCGGGGGCTGCGGTATACCGACGAGGAAACCATGGAAGTTGTTCAGATGGTTCTCTGCGGTAAGGTGAATAAGGATATATGTTCCCTGATCCAGCGGGCCGGGGGCAGGGCCCTGGGCCTTTGCGGTATTGACGGGGCTCTGCTCCAGGCCAGGCGGATCACGGAGGAGGATTTGGGCCTGGTGGGGGAAATTGAGACTGTGGAAACTTCCGTGTTAAACGTCATCCTGGATTCAGGAACCATTCCGGTGATCTCCTCGGTGGCCTTAGGTATCGGGGAAGACGCGGGGCGGGCCCTCAATGTGAACGCCGATACCGCCGCCGCCAAGATCGCCGCGGCCCTGCAGGCGGAAAAACTCATCCTGATGACCGATGTCCAGGGGATCCTTCGTAATGTGGAGGACCCGGATTCGTTGATTAAGGTCCTTTCCAAGGCGGAATTGGAGGACCTTAGCCGGGAGGGAGTGATACATAAAGGGATGATCCCCAAGGCGGCGTGCTGCGGCCTCGCCCTGGAAGGAGGGGTCAAAAAGGCCCATATCATCGACGGACGCCTTCTCCATGCCCTGCTCATTGAGTTATTTACCGATGAGGGGATTGGAACTATGATTATCTGAGGAGAAAACTATGACCGATGTATTTATGAATACCTACCACCGGCTGCCGGTAACCTTTGTCAGCGGGGAGGGGGCCTGGCTTTCGGATGTCAACGGAAAGCATTACCTGGATTTTACCGCCGGTATCGCGGTGAACTGTCTCGGCCACGGCTACCCGGCCCTGGTAAAGGCTATTTCGGAGCAGGCGGCGAAAATCAACCATGTGTGCAATTACTACCAGAGTGATGTCTCCCTGGCTTTTGCGGAAAAACTGGCAGCCGCCTGCGCCCCGGCGGGGATGTGGAAGGTCTTTTTAGCCAATTCCGGGGCGGAGGCCAATGAAGGGGCCTGTAAAATAGCCCGGAAATATTCCCTCAAAAAATACGGCCCCGGACGGCACCGGATCGTTACCCTGAAGGGGAGTTTCCACGGCAGGACCATTACCACCTTGGCCGCCACGGGGCAGGAAAAGTTTCACCAAACCTTTGGCCCCTTTACCGAAGGCTTTCTTTTCGTGCCCCCCGGGGATATAGACGCCCTGGACCGGGCCCTGGACCCTTCCTCGGTGGCGGGACTGCTCATCGAGGCTGTCCAGGGTGAAAGCGGCATCATCCCCCAGGAAGACGCCTATATTAAGGCCGCCGCCCGGTTTTGCGCGGACCGGGATATACTCCTCATGTTTGACGAGATCCAGTGCGGGGTGGGGCGGACCGGAACTTTCCTGGCCTGCGAGGCCTACGGCGTCAAACCCGACGTGGTAACCCTGGCCAAGGGGCTTTCCGGGGGCGTCCCCGTGGGGGCGGTCCTGGGGGGCGAAAAAACGGCGGAGGTCTTTGAGATTGGGGATCATGGTTCCACCTTTGGGGGAAACCCCCTGGCCGCGGCCGCGGGCATCGTGGTGCTTGATACGGTACAAAAACCCCTTTTTTTGGAGGAGATCCGGCGGAAGGG
>JAITBE010000303.1 GCA_031283755.1 Spirochaetaceae bacterium | reverse complement strand
CGCACGACGTGATACAAAAAACGCCACGCCAAAGCGTGCGTAGATAAAAGCCACGATCGTCTAGCCCCCGCCGTGCAATTGCCCCTCCCCCGCGGGACTCAGCCGATAAAAGGCAAAATACCCGGCAGCTTTTTTACACCCTTACCGAATAGAGGGTTCCGGCATTGTGTATAATTATCCTTCGTAGTATTATCATCCCAGCGTTATAGCGGCGCCTATTCCAAAGCCCCAGGTTTTGGAATACGCCTCATTAAATATCCTTGGGGCTTACGGTCCCAAAGGGTCTATTCCCATTATTACGGAGGAAATTATGGAAAAGCTCTTTAGATTGCAAGAACACGGAACCACGGTGCGCCGGGAGATTTTGGCAGGGCTCACCACCTTTCTGACCATGGCCTATATCCTGGCGGTTAACCCCGGGATGCTCGGTTCGATTGAGGGTATGAGTAAGGACGGAGTTTTTGCCGCCACCGCTATCGCCTCGGGTATCGCGACCCTGGTCATGGCCTTTGCGGCGAATCTCCCCGTAGCCCTGGCGCCGGGTATGGGGCTTAACGCCTTTTTTACCTATACGGTAGTATTCGGCCTGGGGTACAGTTGGCAGACAGCCCTGACGGCGGTGTTCCTTGAGGGGATCCTCTTTATCATCCTTTCCCTTTTTAATGTCCGGGAAGCGATTATCAAAGCCATTCCGGGAAACTTAAAAAAAGCCGTGGCCGTGGGGATCGGCCTCTTTATCGCCCTTATCGGGTTTGCCAACGCCGGTATCGTGGTGAACGACGCGGGGACGGTTATCGGCCTGGGGGATCTGTCAAGCCAAAGCCCGTTCCTCGCCCTCCTCGGGCTGCTCATCATCATCGTCCTTTATGCCCTTAAAGTTCCCGGCTCCATCCTCATTGGAATTCTCGCCACCACCGTTATCGGTATTCCCCTGGGGGTTACCAACGTCGGTCAGGGCTGGACCGCCAATGACTTTTTACCCAAGGCGCCCCTCTTTTTCCAGTTCGATTTTTCCGCGGTCTTGAGCTTTAAGTTTTTCACCATATTTTTCACCTTCCTTTTTGTGGATATCTTTGACACCGTGGGAACCCTGGTGGGAGTTACCACCCAGGCGGGGCTTATCAATAAGAACGGGGATATTCCCCGGGTAAAACAGGCCCTCCTCGCCGACGCCATTGGGACCGTCGCCGGAGCCGCCCTGGGTACTTCTACGGTTACCAGCTATGTGGAAAGTACCGCCGGGGTCGCCGCCGGGGGAAGGACCGGTTTTTCCGCCATGGTAACGGGGATCCTCTTTTTCCTGGCCATTTTCCTCTCCCCCCTGTTCCTCCTCATCCCCAGCGCCGCCACCGCCCCGGCCCTGATCGTGGTGGGCTTCCTGATGATGCGGGCGGTTACCACCATTGATTTTGCCGACCCCACCGAGGGGATCCCCGCGTTCCTGACCATAGTGATGATGCCCTTTGGCTACAGCATCGCCGAAGGTATTGTTTACGGGGTCCTCTCGTTTGTGATCCTCAAGACAGCCACCGGGCGGTATAAGGATGTTTCGGTGATAACCTGGGTGTTGTTTGTTATTTTTATACTCCGTTTCTTTTTAAACTAAGGAGGAAGCATGAAAGCGTGGTTTGTTACTTTTGCGGAATATATTAGGGAAGCGAATCATACGGTATATACCATCCTGGATGGGCTGTCCAATGATGAACGGGAAAAGGAACGGGGAAGTTACTACGGCAGCCTTTCCGGTCTTGTCCTGCACCTCCTGGGAGGAACCCTCTTTTTCCATTCCCTTTTCAAGGAGGCTTTGGGGGAAGGCTCCGCCGCGGTAAAGGCCCTGGATTATCCGGCCGTATCCCTTCCCAAGGGAAAGCTCTCCGAAGCCCAGTGGAAAAGTCTGGGGCCTGCTTTTGAGTCCTCCGACGGGGCGACCGTCAACTTTATAAGCTCCCTCAAGGATAAGGACCTTACCTTCCCGATCAAGCTCAACTGGTATGGGGGAAATCCCCCATCGGTCCCCCTCTCTTTCATGTTGCAGCAGCTCACCGCCCATGGGATCCATCACCGGGGGCAGATATCCCAGATCCTGGATGAACTCAAGGTGGATAACGATTATTCCGGTATCAGCGCGGCTTTTTTGCCTAAATGATCCTATATGTTTTGAAAAGATGCGCTTGTTCCGGGTTTTGGAACAAGCGCTAATGATAAGGGGGACCAATGAAAAGGGAAGTATTGATCTTATGCGGCGGTTGGGATGGCCACGAGCCGAAGTCTATTACCGAAAGGTTCAAGGCCTTTCTTGAGGCGGAGGGTTTCGGGGTATCCGTTGCCGAGTCTGTGGATGTATTAAGCGATAAGGACCGGCTTATGGGCCTGGATCTTTTTATCCCTATATGGACCATGGGGGCGGACTTGCCCCGGGAAACCTTTGAACCCCTTCTGGAAGCAGTCGGTTCCGGGGTCGGGCTTGCCGGGTGCCACGGGGGGATGTGCGACGCCTTTAGGACCGCGGTGGGCTATCAATTTATGACCGGCGCCAACTGGGTGAGCCATCCCGGCTCAGACGGCGTCCCCTACCGGATCAACATCCGTTCCCGGTCTAACCCTTTGACCGAAGGCATTGAGGACTTTGACGTGGTGTCGGAGCAATACTACCTCCAGGTGGATCCGGCTATTGAAGTGCTGGCTACCACCCGTTTTCCCACGATTAAGTGGTACCACTCCACCAACGGGGAAGTTGACGTGCCCCAGGTGTGGACCAAACATTGGGGTCACGGAAGGGTCTATTATAACGCCTTGGGGCATCACAATGATGTTTTTGATATCCCCGAGGCCTGGGAGCTGATGAAACGGGGGCTCCTGTGGGCCGCGGAAGGTAAACGGATCGCGGTGGAAAAGGGACTGTCCGCGGAGGAATTCAAGAGTGATAGGGGGATGTATTAGATGGACCAGCAGCGGATAGGCATTGTTGGGTTAGGGAAGATCAGCGGTATCTATTTACAGAATTTGACCGGCATCTTTCGCCGCCGGGTCCGGATTACCGCGGTAACGGATCTTATTCAGAAACGGGGAGAAACGGTTCAGGCGGAATATAACATCCCCTTTGTACCGGATATTGAAACCCTTATCCGCCGTCCCGACGTGGATATTGTTCTGAATATAACCCAGCCGCAAAATCATTTTGAGGTTGCCAAAAAGGCGGTTGAGGCGGGGAAGCATGTGTATAACGAAAAACCCCTCTGCGTTACCCGGGAGGAGGCCGCGGAACTGCTGCGGCTCGCCGATGCCCGTAAGGTACGGGTGGGGTGCGCCCCGGATACCTTCCTGGGGGCGGGGATCCAGACCTGCCGCAAGCTCATCGACGACGGCTGGATCGGAAATCCCATCGCCGCTGCCGCCTTTATGATGAACCACGGCCACGAGCATTGGCATCCGGATCCGGAATTTTATTATAAAACCGGGGGCGGCCCTTTGTTTGATATGGGGCCTTATTACCTTACCGCCCTGGTAAATCTCCTGGGGCCCATTGCCAGGGTTTCCGGTTCCGCCAAACAGGGCTTCAAGACCCGGACCATTACCAGCGAGCCCCAGCAGGGCAAGACTATCACCGTGGACGTTCCCACCCATATCGCCGCGACAATGGATTTTGCCTCCGGCGCGGTGGGAACCCTGATCACGAGTTTTGATGTTTATTCCCACACCTTGCCCTTTATTGAGATCTACGGCACCGAAGGCACCCTCCGCGTTCCTGATCCCAATACCTTTGGCGGTCCCCTATGGGTAAGCCGCTTCCGGCAGGAGACCTGGTCGGAAATACCCCTTTTGGGGGCCTATGCCGAAAACAGCCGGGGCTTGGGAATTACCGATATGGCCTGCGCCATTGCCTGCGGGCGGCCCCACCGCGCTTCCGGGGAACTGGCAAATCACGTCCTGGAGGTGATGCACGGTATCCATGACGCCTCTTGCTCGGGGGTGTACTACCAGGTTAAAACCGGCTGTTCCCAACCGGCGGTTTTAGGGAAAGAGGAACTTTAAGGGGCGATCCGGGCAGGGTTAAAACCCGCCCGGATCGGTTACGGAAAAATTCTTCAATGCCTACTGATGATATACTTCTTTCCGTAAATTCAAATACGCCTGATAGATCCCTTCGTATTGCTTAACATGCTCCGGGTCTGGCAGGGCGCGCTTTTTCTCGTCCAAGATGATATGTTTTTCGCATATTTCCGGTACCGAACCTTCCTTGCAGATGCTCATGGCCTGGATAATCCCGCCAAAGGCGCCCGCTTCTTTGCCCCGGATACCGATAATTTCCGCGTCAAACACGTCGGCGATGATCTGCCGCCAGGGGGCGCTGTTGCTGCCCCCTCCCACCAGCCGCAGTTGATGAAAGGAAAGTCCCTTTTCCCGCAGCAGATCGCAGCCCCAACGGATGCCGAAGGCCACCGCCTCCGCGCCGGAACGGATACAGTTAGGCCGGGTGAAATTTTTTATGGTTAAACCGCCTATACACCCCCGGGCCGAAGGCAGTCCGGGCATACGCTCGCCGTTAAAGAAAGGAAGCATGATCACCCCCCCGGCGCCGATGGGCGAAGCCGCCATGTCCGCGTCAAAGGCGGCAAGTTCAAGGCCGAAAAGTTCCTGTACCGCGGTGGTGGTGGAGGTGGCGTTCATGATACAGATGGTGGGAATCCAGCCGTTGGGGATGGAGTTTTGAATCTGAATTATTTCCGGATAGTTCTCAGGCCGCCGGCCGGTAAAGACGCTGAAAACCCCGGAAGTACCCAGGTTCATGGTGGCGATCCCCGGTTCCACGTTACCGGTACCCACCGCGGCCATCATATTGTCCCCGCTTCCCGGGGCGACAATACAGGAACCGGCGAGGCCGTATTTTTCGGCGATTTCCGGCCGTACCTTTCCCACCGCGTCCAGATCGTCAATGACCGGGGGCAGGGTCTTTTTAAAGTCCGGCGCGATAAGGGAGACCATTTTATCGCTCCAGGCTTTGTTGATCACATCGTAATATCCGGTACCGGAGGCGCTTCCCGCATCGGTAACGATAATGCCGGAGAGATAAAAATTAATATAATCCTTAGGGTTGATCACCCAGGCGATTTTTTCAAAGGTTTCCGGCTCCGCCTCTTTAAGCCATATCAGTTTTGAAACCGTATAACCCACGGGAAGGGAAGTCCCAATGGCGGCGATAACCCCCGCGGGCCCCCCGGCCAGATCGATATACCGCTGATTCGCGCCGGCGGTTTCGGTATCGTTCCAGAGTTTTGCCCGGCGCAGGACCTTTTTATCCTTATCCAGGACCACCAAACCATGCTGCTGCCCTGAAACGCCGATACCGGCGATTTTTTTGCGCTCCCCGGAAGAAAGGTTTTTGAGGGCCTCCCCCATGGCAAGGTCCAGGGCGTTTATCCACCACGCCGGTTCCTGTTCCCGGCCGCCCGTTTCATTGGAAAAAATTTCATGTCCCCCGTAACCGTCCCCCAGAAGACGTTTTGTTACGGGATCATATACCACTACCTTGGTTCCCTGGGTTCCGCAGTCAATACCGATATAGTAAGCCATAAAATCCTCCCGGCCTCGTAGAGGCTTGTTTCAGGTTATCGTTTTCAAAGCGCCCCCGTCAATATGAGATGACGCCGGGACAAACACACAGGGAAGTATTTTTTGAAAAAAGCGGGAGCCTGCCCGCTTTTTACCGTACTTTTTAGGAAAGCTCGATCATGACCTTTACCACATCCGGGTGGCCGGCGGCGGCGTATTCATAAGCGGCAATAGAATCTTCAAACTTGAAGGTTTTACTGATGAACCGTTTGATATCGATCTTCCCCGCGGTTACCAGGGCGATAGCCCGGTCAAAACA
>JAITBE010000282.1 GCA_031283755.1 Spirochaetaceae bacterium | reverse complement strand
AAATCTACCGGAAGATATTGAATACCTCCGTTTTCTGGGAAATCGGGTAGCGGTTGCGATTGCCCTCGCTTCAAAGCGTCTTAAGCCTTCAGAAATCAGTTTCGGAAATGGATGGCTCGATGGTTATTCTTTTTGTAGGATTTATAAGATGAAAGATGGGAGTTTAAGGACCAATCCTTATTCTCAGTACAAGGACAGTATAGTTGAACCCTACAGAGATATAGATAAAACCGTTCAGGTAATCGAAATCAAACAGGAAGGAAAAATCACAGGGATACTGGTCAATTTTATTTGCCATTGTGACGTAGTGGGCAGTGAGACCGGTATTAGCGCCGACTTTCCCGGAGAATTGCGGCGCTGTCTGAAAGAAAAGTACGGGAAAGACGTGATTGTATTATATCTCCAAGGAGCATGTGGAAATATCAACCATTACGATGTATTCCACTGGAATGTCACCAGTGTTCCCCATCGGTACAAAGAAATCGGAAAAGCCTTGGCCGATGAAGTTGAAAAGATTATGAAAGACATGAAGATTGCTGAAAGCGACAACCTTGGGGGAATTGAAAGGAAAATAATCGTAAAGCTTCAGAAGCCGGATGAAAAACTCATTAGCTGGATGAAAAAAACCATCGCGGAAACTGCTGAAGACATGGGCGGCCTGGGCCGTTTTGAAAAGGAACAGGTAGATCTGTATTTTGCAAAGCAGGCCATGGGAGCCCATACCAGCGGAATCACAGATCGAAAAACCACTCTCCAGGTTTTGAATATCGCGGAACTGGGGATTTACGCATCGCCGGGAGAATTGTTCCAGGAATTCGCTGATGAACTCATCGCCAAAAGTCCTTTTAAACGGACTTTTGTATCCGCCTATTCCAATGATTACATCGGATACATCGTGACTCCCGATCTCTGCAGGGTTGACGGTGTCTATGAAGGAAGGCAAACCTCAAGCCGGACCTTTGAAAAAGAAGCCGGACCTGACATGAACCGGGAATTCCTTAAAATGGGCGAAGAATTATTCAAGAACAGGAACAAATCAGTGCGCGATATCACTAGGACGGTATACTCATAATGAAACGAGAAGGAATCCTCAAAATACAGTACATAGGTGACAGTGAGACTGCGGAATTCACGGCCAAAGAGTGTAAACGATATCTTTCGGCAATGGATCCGATGGTTGAGTATGCCGTGATGAAACGGGTCGCATACGATCCACAGGTGAAAAATACCCTATGGATAGGCCAAGACAAGTTTTTTGAAACCAAACTTCCCCAAGTGGAAGATCCGAAACTGGACGACGGAATTTACATTGACTTTAAGAATGGTGCGGGTATTATTTCGGGGACCAATGACCGGAGTCTTCTCATTGGTGTTTATCGTTTTCTGAGGGAATTAGGCTGCGCTTGGGTGTATCCTGGTAAAGCGGGAGAGCGGATTCCCCGGATAAAGCTTGCCGGTGCGATGGTCTCAGTCTGTGAGGCTGCGTCTTATCGGCACCGGAATATTTGCATTGAAGGGGCCTGCTCCTATGATCATGTACTCGCTATGATAGACTGGCTCCCCAAGATAGGGATGAACGGATATTTCAATGAATTTTTTGTTCCCTATACTCATTTCGACCGTTGGTATTCCCACCGGAACAACCCCCTTCTGTATCCCCATAACCTTACTGTGGAAGAGGTTGAAGGGATCGTACAGGATCACATCAAAGAAATAAAAAAAAGAGGTATGTTTTATCATGCCGTAGGTCATGCCTGGACTGCCGAACCTTTCGGAATAGAGGGTAATTCCTGGGAATCAAAAGAATACCATGTGCCCGAAAAGACCCGATGTATGCTGGCAGAGATTGACGGCAAGCGGGAGATTTTCAGGGGCATCCCCATTAATACCAATCTATGTTACGGGAATCAGACGGTGAGAAACAGGCTTATCGATGTGATAACCGAATATTGCATAAATCATAAAGAAGTGGATTACCTCCATTTCTGGCTTGCCGATGGATATAATAACCACTGTGAGTGTGAGCTTTGTAAAAACACGCTGCCGGCGGATTTCTATATCATGATACTGAACCAGCTGGACGAAAAACTCAAGACAGCCGGATTGGACACAAAAATAGTTTTTTTAATTTATCAGGAACTCCTGTGGGAACCACAAAAAGAGAAGCTTAAAAATCCAGAACGTTTTGTGCTCATGTTTGCGCCAATTTCCCGTACATATTCCACCGCCTATTCGGATCTGGGCATAGATATCCGGGAAGATCTTCCTCCTTATAAGAGAAATAAAATAACTCTTCCCCGAAGCGTAGCGGCCAATGTCACTTGTCTGAAGAAATGGCAGGAAAAAACAGGAAAATGCGACAGCTTTATTTTTGAATATCACTTTATGTGGGATCACTTCAAGGATCCCGGGTATATGGAAATTGCCCGGGTAATTTTTGAGGACTGCCGGAATCTGGATAAGCTTGGGCTAAATGGTATGTCCCAGAATCAGACGCAAAGGGCATTTTTCCCCAATGGGCTGGGTGTTTACCTTATGGGCGAAGCGCTTTGGAACAAAAAAGACAATTTTGAGGATTTGATAGATAAATATTTTACCGATACCTATGGTACTGATGGCAGGAAGGTATATAAATATCTGTGTGCTCTGTCAAAACAGTTTGATCCCCCATACATCCGCCATGAAAAGCCCCAAAAGGATCTTGAGAGGGCAAAGAGTTTTTCCGGAATAGGAGAAACCATCGAGAGTTTTAGCGGAATAATAAAAGAGAATATCGCGAAAAATGGGGATCTCGGTATAGGGCGTTCATGGGAATTATTGAAGTTTCATGCGGAACTCTGCGGCATACTGGCGAAGAGTTTTGAGTGTAAAGCCTCCGGGAATGGTGTGGCAGCCGAGACTTTGTTCAATGATGTAGTAGCCTTTGCCCATGTCCACGAAATTGACTTGAACGATGTTTTTGATGTTTGGTTATTTATTGAGACTATGGGGAATGCGGTCAAACAGGAGGGCGCCTACTTTAACTAAACTTGAAAATAATTTTTCTATAATAAAGCAGCATCCTGGTGGCAAAGGTCAATTTTTAAACCAGATGAATCCATAAAACAGTCAAAGGAGTATGAAAATCATGAAAGACATCAAAGTAGATCCCCCTGTTGATTTCCCGTTTGTCCCCGCACCCTTTGTGCCATTCAAGGACCGGGAAGTATGTGAGCGCCTTCGCAAAATTAAAGGACGCGATCTAGAGAAACACGCCAATCCGGATTTTAAGATCAAGGTGATGCTCAATCCTCATCCGGTAGTTATCGGGGATATTTTTGCCCGGATAAAGAATTCCGATACGGAGGATAAGAAACTCACCCTGATATTAGGGAACCCCGAGCCGGAGACCTATGGGCCGGTGGCGGAACTGATCAATCTGCATAAGATCAACTGCCGGAACGTGCATATATTCGCCATGGATGAATGGGCGGACCAGGACGGCAACATAGCGCCTGAGACCTATAAGGCGGGGTTTGCTCATTCGATGCTCAAATATTTTGTCTATGCCATCCGGCCGGAACTGCGGATGCCCCTGGAAAACGTATGCTATCCCACCACGAAGAATATCAAGGATTATTCGAAATTGATCACTGAGTGCGGGGAGGGCGGGGCGGATGCGTGCTATTCCAGTCCCGGCTGGACGGGGCATTTGGCCTTCATCGATCCGGTGGAAGATTTTCTGACGGAAAGTATCGATGAGTATCTGAAGCAGGATGCCCGGATAGTGACTCTGCATCCCCTGACGGTAGCGCAGAATTCGCTGCATGGGGTATTCGGCCAGTCCGGGTATGTGGCAGATGTACCGCCCAAGGCGGCAACCATAGGGCCGGCGGATGTGGTGCGCTCCCGGTTTCGGATGGAAATCCATGCGCTGTTGACGAACAACACCTTTTCATCCTGGCAGCGGATGACCAGCCGGTTAATCCTGCATGGGCCGGTAACGCCCCTGGTACCGTCATCGATATTGCAGTTACTGCCGACCCAGGTGTATGTAAGTAACGAGATAGCCGCTCCCTTTGAATGTTGGGAGACGGTGGCGTATTAACCTGCCGTTTTTATGAAGAAAGAAATTTAGAGCGTTATGACCGTTTTGTGCTTATGGCTCTCCAGGGCCGCCGTATAGACCTTGTGGGAAAGAATTGTTTCCTCCGGGGTAAAGCAGGAAAAAAACAGGGGTTTTCCTTCAAGCTCGGACATATAGGCCGCCCACATCTGGAGGATGGCATCAGTGAAGCCGAATTCAAAAATGGGGCCGGTAACCGTGGGTATCATGGGCTTGTAACCTATGTTGATATCCGCCCATGCTTGTTCTTTGCCCCAGGGTACAAGATATGAAAACACATTGGGGTTGAGGGATGTAAATTTGGCCGAACATTCAAGTCCATAGATTTCGAAAAACCAGTTGTCCGTACAGCCGGGATCCATGCGTTTGGTTTCCATATACATGGGGAAAAGATTTCCGGTATGATCCCGGACATCGCAGATGACTGTGGCGTTGTCCCAGGTATCGCAGGGAACCATGCCGCCCTTTCCATCGGGCCGATGGGTAACGTATTTAGAAAGCTTTACAAATACGTTTTCCGGCACGAATCCCATTCTAAATGGAACGTGTTGCGTGTGAATCCCCAGGTCGCCCATACAGCCATATTCGCCATTCATAGAGGCTTGGCGCTTCCAGTTGATGGGTTTGTTTGCATCCATATCCGAGGCATGGTTAAAGCCGCAACGGATCTCCAGGATACGGCCGAAACGTTTTTCGGAAATCCATTTGATGACCATCTGCATAGCGGGGTAAAAAGGATATTCCGAGGCGCAGCGTACCATCAAGCCGGGATGTGTAACTAGTTCCGCTATAATGGCGTCATTTTGCGCCTTATCCATGCCGAAGGGCTTTTCACCCATCATGTGTTTTCCCGCTTTTAAAATATCGGTATATACCGTTTCATGCAGCACATGGGGAACTGCGGCATAAACCGCTTCAATTTTCTCCAGGTCCAGAAGCTGCCTATAGTCGGTAAAAACGTGTTTTACCGTAGGAAAGTTTTTCGCGAACCATTCCGAATTAGCGGGGTTGATATCTGCTACGGCGATGATCTCCGGCCGGATGATGTCGGCGTTCAAATGACACCATCGCGCTGTCGCGGAGGCGAATTCTCGTCCCATAAGGCCGCAGCCTATGACTCCAAATTTGACCGTTTTCATGCTGGTTCCTGCTTTAGTATCCGTATTCCTTTTCCACTTCGGCAACCGTCTCTTCTATTATGTCAAATCCTTTAAGAAGCATGTCATCTTCCATAATGATTGGAGGGGAGAGCCTGAGTATGTGGCCCGCGGGAACCCAGGCAAGCCCCTTGGAAAAGGCCCGCTGGTATACCGTCTTACCCGCGTCTTCAAAGGGTTCTTTAGTTTTTCTATCCTTCACCAGTTCCATGGCAAGGAGGCAGCCTTTTCCTCGGACATCGCCTATAATTTTGTGCCGTTCTTTCATTTCCTTCATGCGTTTCAGAGCGAGCTCTCCCAAATGGGCGCTTCTCTCGCAAAGGTTTTCTTCCTCTATGACTTCGATGGAAGCCAAGGCGGCGGCACAGGCCATGGGATTCCCGCCGTAGCTTGAGGATGCGGAGATCTGTTCAATGGCGTCCTTGTATTTGTCGCTGACGCACATGGCGGTTACGGGGAAACCATTGCCGAAACCCTTGCCGCAGGTAGTGATATCCGGGGTTACCCCCCAATGTTCCACCGCGAACATCTTTCCGGTCCTGCCCATGCAGGTCAGGACCTCATCGGTGATAAGGAGGCAATTGAGTTTATCGCAGAGCTGCCTCAACCGGGGAAGAAAGTCGTCCGGGGGAACCACCGAGCCGCCCCAGCCCTGAATGGGTTCCAAAACTATGCCGGCAAGCTGGTTCGATGTTTCGTTTTTAATCATCCTTTCCAGAAAATCGATATAATCGCAGTCGCAGGGGTCGTGGTCCTTGCCGAAGGCACAGCGGTAGGGATTGGGCCGAGGCGCCAGGAAGAAACCTGGAGCCCTCATGCCTTGGGACTTGTCTACTCCAGCCAGGGAGACGGCGCCCATGGTCTTGCCGTGAAAATCCCGCCAAAAAGAGACAAACTCGAATTTACCGGTAACCGCCCGGGCGCAGCGTAGGGCCGCTTCCACCGCGGTGGTCCCGGAGTCGTAGAGCTGGATACCGTTAAGATCGCCGGGGGTGACGCTCGCGAGTTTTTCCAGAAGCTCCATTTTAACAGGGGTGGTAAAATCGTGGCAATTCATAAGCTGGCCGGCGTATTTTTGAACTGCCTCGGAGATTTTGGGGTGGCAGTGTCCCAGGCCAGTAACATAAATACCGGAAGAAAAGTCGATATAGGTATTTCCATCAACGTCAGTTAGGGTGCATCCCTTTCCCCTTTCAAATACTACAGGGAAAAGCTTTACCTGGCTGGAGTAGCCTTTCATATACTTTGCCGCTCTGGCGTGATATTCCTGTGATTTTGGCCCCGGAAGCCTTGTTTTGATATCAGGGAGTTTTGACAAATCGACCTTGGCCCAATTTTTATTGAACATAATATGCTCCTATTTATTTATGTTTACGAAAATAATATATCAATATTTTATTATAACAAAAGAAAATAGTCAATAATATTTGTTAAAAATTATCGTAAATCTTTCTGGATGATAAGGCCTTCCTAAAACTTCAGTTTTTTGGAAAAGCAATCTTAGATTTATGGAAAAGAGGGCTACAGATCGCTTTTCAAGGCCATTCCCCAAACCAACCGGGTTTTGGGAATGGTTCTGATATGTTGATTTTCCAATTTTGATGCTTTAAAATACTAAAACGGAGGAAAAAATGGCCGTGGCCAAGGGGTTAAAAATTGATCTGCGGCGAAAACGTATCCTGGAAATACTTTCCCGGGACGGCCAAGTTTGGGTTTCGGCGCTTGCCGCCGAATTGGGGACTACCCCGGTAACTATCAGGAATGACCTTGCGGCGTTGGGGGATGAAGGTTATCTGGAACGTATTAGCGGCGGGGCGGTTAAGCGGGTCAGGGGTATACTCAGCAACGGGGTACATTCCCGGCGGGCGGAAAACCGGGAGGCGAAAATGCGTATCGCTATCGCCGCAGCCGAATTAATCAAGGACGGGCAAACCCTTTTCATTAACTCAGGAACTACCACTTATTATACTGCCCTGGAGTTAAAACGTCACAAAAACCTCAATATTGTTACCAATTCTATTTCCGTGGCCCTGGAACTGGGAGATATTCCTTCCTTCCGAGTCATACTCCTTGGAGGGGATATCAATGTACACTATTCCTTTACCCATGGGAATAACGCATTGGAACAGCTCAGGCAGTTCAAGGCGAATAAAACTATCCTTTCTATGGATGGCATTCACCTTAATGCAGGACTGACCACGTACCATGCCGAAGAAGCTGCGGTGAACCGTGTCATGATGGAACGTTCGGAAGAAACCATCGTGGTGGCAGATCAGAGCAAGTTGGGCTATGAAAGTTTTTCCTTTGTGGCGGATCTTTTTTCTGTTTCGTACCTTGTAACCGACCTTGAGGAAGATGAGGATGCTCTAGTAGTGGAACTTAAAAGAGCAGGGCTAAGGATTATCACTGCTGCCGGGGCATTATCCTGACCGGAAGGCGACTTTCCCCAAGGCAAGCATAGCTTACTAGGCTTGTTGCCCCGAGGTTCTTCATTTCTTCCCCTGAAATTTGTCTCCCCTTTTCCTATGGCGCGGAGCCTTTGGTCAAAGGTTTTGAGTTTTCTCATAATTTCTTGCCCTATATCACTTGAAGAAAACGCCATTCGATAGTACATTTATCTATGGTTATGTAATCATTCGGGGGTAAAATTCAATGGTCCGGTAGGATCATGTGGTTGAAACCGGTTTATTTGTCGGACCCTTGGAAGGGACCAGGGGTATATCCTGGATGAATACCTTACGGAAACAAGACGCCCCGGCAGTTTCGGCGGGGTTGTTATTCTCTATGGAAAATGGGGTTAAAAGGGAGTTGCTATGGCGGAACCAAAACAATTAGTTACTTTCCAGCTTGGTGAAGAATTGTATGGGATTAATATAATGGATGTCAAGGAAATAGTCCGGGTCCAGGGGATCAGGGCAATTCCAAATGCCCCTGTCTATGTAGAGGGAATTTTTAATCTGCGTAGTGAAATAATCCCAATTATTAATTTGCATAAACGGTTTCATTTAAAGAAGGTCCTGACTTCCGAGGAAGATGAGCTTCTTTCGGGGTTTATTATCTTGGATATTGACGGTATGAAGCTGGGGGTCATTATCGACCGGGTCTCCCGGGTGGTAACTATTGAAAAAGAGGATGTCCAACCCCCGCCGCAGATGCTGACCGGCATTGGGGCGGAGTATATCCAGGGGGTGGTCCGTCAGGAAAAGGGATACCTGATTATTTTGGATATTCGGGACCTTTTTAATCCCAAAGAATTGCAGAAGATATCGGAACTGAGAAGATAAACCCCGGGAATTGGGGCAAAGCCGGTTTAATTCTGAAGACAAACACCGGATTGCCGGAATTTGAGGTATTACATGAAGATTGATGTCTATTCTCCGACTATCAGGCGAAAGGAGATGGATGCGGTTCTTACCGCCTTGGTGGAGGATAAAATAGGCCCGGGAGATCAGGCCCGGCTGTTGATCGCCGGCGCCCGGGAGTATCTTCAATATGATTATAGTTTAGCCCTTCGGAGTCCCGCCATAGCCCTGCGGCTGGCCCTGGAATCCCTGGGCCTTGAGGATGGACAAGGGGTGGTGATATCCGCCCTGTCCCCCCGGTATTATGTCCGGGTTATCGAAAGCCTGCGGCTCACCCCCGTATATTGCGACGTCCTCCCTTCGACCTGTAATATGGGGCCGGAAACCATTGAGGCTGCCCTGGCGGGGAAACCCCCGGGACTTGATGCCCGCTGTATTGTGGTACACCATGTGCTGGGGTTTATTCCGGACATGCCCGCCATTACGGCCCTGGGGCTTCCGGTAATTGAGGATTGTTCCCGCAGTTACGGCGGCCTTTTGGGAGAGGTAAAGGCCGGTTCCTTTGGGGTGATGACTATTTTGGGACTGGAAGAACGGGATATGCTGACCGCCGGGGGAGGGGCGCTTTTATATGCGGTAAACCGCCGGGATGCGGCGGTATTACGGAATCTGGACCCCCTGCCCGAATTTTGCCTTCCCGATATGAACGCCGCCATGGGGGTGGTACAATTCCGGGAAGCGGCAAAAAACCTGCAAAAACGGAAAGAAATCGCTCAGGTCTATATACAATCGTCCTTGCAGACCCGGCATAAGCGGTTCAGCGAAACCGAAGAAACGGAATATAACCACTATGCCTTTTCCCTGATCCTTGAAACCGGCGTTAAGGATGTTAAAGCCTATGCCAAACGGAAGGAGATTATCGTAGAAAACGCCTTTGAGGATACGGTGGCCGGCAGCGGCCGTATTCCCCCGGCCCAATGCCCGGAGAGTTATTCCCTGTCCCTGCGGACCGTTCTGTTCCCCCTGTATCCAAGATTGGGGGCTTCGGAAATCGAGAAGGTGGTAAAACTCATCGTCTCCCTTCCTTAATTTGGAGCAAAATTGGAATGCCGGAAATAAAAAGGGCGTTGTTGATTGTCAATCTCCACAAAATAAATGCCCCGATTCTGGCGGAGGAAATCACCGGGGAACTGCATGGGCGAAACATTGAGGTTGACTCCCTTGCCTATGAGGGTATATCGGAATTTAAACATCAGGTCCATTACGATATCTGTTTTAGCCTTGGGGGGGACGGTACCGTGCTTTATGCCGCCCGGACCATGGCCTCTCAGGGGACCCCCATCCTCCCTGTCAACCTGGGGTCCCTGGGCTTTATTGCCGCGGTTCAGCCCGATGAATGGGAGGAGGTTTTTGACCGGTGGCTCCGCTCGGATGCCCCCATTTCCCGGCGGCTTATGCTGGAAATAACCGTGGAACGCCGGGGGCAGATCGTCGCCCGTTCCGCCTGCCTCAACGACTCAGTCATTTCCGCTTCGGGGATCGCCAAACTTATCCGGCTTCAGGTAGCGTCGGAGATGGCCTTTCCCCGGGATCATATCCGGATAGGGCATTTCCGGTCCGACGGCCTTATCGTCGCCACCCCCACGGGGTCCACCGCCTATTCGGTGGCCGCCGGCGGGCCCATCCTGGACCCCGAAATAGAGGCGGTGCTCATCAACCCTATCTGCCCCTTCACCCTTTCCAACCGGCCCATGGTGATACCCGCCCATGAAACCATAACCGTGGAGGTTGAGGAGGAACAGCGGAGCGGGGTATTGTTAACCGTGGACGGTCAGACAACCGAGCCCTTGGAGCCGAAGGACCGGATTTTTATACAAAAAGCCCCCTACCAGGCCCTGCTTGTCGCGTCGGACCGGGAGGTTTTTTACAGGGTCCTCCGCTCTAAACTGAATTGGTCCGGAGGTCCCGATGCTTGAGGAGCTTTCCGTGCGGAACTATGCCCTCATCGAGAACCTCACCCTCTCCTTTGAGGGCGGCCTCAACATCCTTACCGGCGAAACCGGCGCGGGGAAGTCTATTATCGTGGGTTCCTTGAGTTTTTTATTGGGGGCCAAGACGGATCCGGAGGTGATCCGTACCGGCAGTGACGAAGCCGCGGTTTCCGCGGTAATATCCGTGGACGAAAAAAATCAGGACCTCCTGACCTGGCTTAAGGAGCGGGACATTGAAACCGAGGACGGGCGGCTGATCGTCCGCCGGAATATAAAATCTTCGGGCCGGGGTTCCATATATGTTCAGAACGTACCCCTGACCCGGACGGATCTGGCGGAATCCATGGCCTATCTTTTCGACCTCCACGGGCAGCATGCCCACGAGTCCCTGCTGCGGAAGGAGACCCACCGCCGCTACCTGGACCGTTTCGCCGGGCTTGAGGAAGAGGCCGCGGAATTCAACCGGGTTTTTCTTGAACTGGCGGATCGTAAAAAGGCCATGGAAGCATCCCTCCACACTGAGCGGGACCGGGAGGCGCGGATCGAGATTCTGCAATACGCGGTGGATGAGATAAACCGCACGGCCCCCAAAAAAGGCGAAAGCCGGGAACTGGAGGCCGAAGCCGCGCGGCTCGCGGATTTTGAAAAGCTTGCCGGCCAGGTAAACGGGGCGGCCGCCGCCCTTTTTGATGCGGAGGCTTCGGTACTGGGGCTGGCCCGGCGGGCTCGTTCCGCCCTGGAAGGGGCCGCGGCCATTGACGGGGAGCTTGGGGCGCTGCATAAACGCCTGGAAGATCTCTACTATGAGGCGGAAGACCTGTCGGAAGAACTCCGTTCCTACCGGAACGGGCTGCGCTACGATCCGGAACGGCTGGAAGAAGTGGAAGAACGGCTCGCCCTGCTTTACCGGCTTAAAAAGAAGTATGTTTCCCACAACGCTCCGGGGGGTATCACCGATGAAGAGGCCCTCCTCGGTTACCAGGGGGAGGCGGAGAAGGAGATCGAGACCCTTTGCCGGGCCGAGGAAAACAGGGAAAAACTCAAGGCCGAAATCAGCGCCCTGGAACGGGATATTGCCCTCCGGGCGGCGTCCCTCAGCGGCAAGCGGAAAGCCGGGGCCCTTAAATTGGGGGAAAAGATAACCGGGATCCTCACGAGTCTGGGTATGCCCCAGGCCCGGTTTTCCGCGGCCATACTCTCCAAAGGCCCGCAGGGATCGGGGAACCTGACCTGCGGCCCCTGGGGCGCGGAGGATGTGGAATTCCTCATTTCCGCCAATGCCGGGGAACCCCTCAAAGAGCTTTCCCGGATAGCTTCCGGGGGGGAACTCTCCCGGGTGATGTTGGCGATTAAAACCGTCCTGGCCGATGCGGATACCATGGAGACCCTGGTTTTTGATGAGATTGACGCGGGGATCGGCGGGGAAGTAGCCCTTTCGGTGGGGGAATATCTGGTTAAAATCGGAAAGTTGAAACAGATCTTTTGCATAACCCACCTTGCCAGTATTGCGGTTCGTGCCGATAATCATTTAAGGGTCGAAAAAAGGAACGAGGCGGGAAGGACGGTCACTACGGTATCGGTACTCAATTCCCGGGAGCGGCGGGAAGAAATTGCCCGGATGCTGGCCGGGGATGCCGCCGCCCAGGCCGCCCTGGCTCATGCGGATGAGTTGTTGGCCAAATACGGCCGGCCTGTTCTTTAACTATCGCGGAGTGATTTATGGCGAGAATTTCTAATGAGGAACGCTACCTCTATTTAAAAAAAATCGAAGGCTGCCGGGAAACCATTGACGACATCCTTCAACAGGAAAAAATGATTTTAGCGGCGATTCAAAAGGAGCCGGAAAATGCCGCCTATAAGCGGATTGCCCTGGTGGATGAGATGCTTGACCTCTCTTCCCATTATATTATCATAAGTAATATTTCCCAGTCCGTGTTGAAAAACAGAAACGAGGATGCCTTGAATGACGGAAGAAAAGCCCTGTACAAGGGGATTATTTATCTGGAAGAAATCGTCGGCAACCTGGTGGATGCCCCCTTCTCGGAATACGAAGATAAGCTGGCCGAACTTGAACCTATTAACGCGGCCCGGCGTTATCTTCTGATCCGCAAAATGGGGCTCAGCATCGATCTTCTGGAAAACGCCTATGGGGACAATACCAAGTGGCGGTGGTCTTTTGTGGATATGGAGGGCCGTTATGCCGCGGTGGCAAAAAATATTCTGGATTTGAAAAAAGTGGCGGTTAATACGGATCCCCGGTCCCCGGATTATGAACCCACGGTATACCATCTGCGCTTGGTTAAACAACTTATGGCCCAGGCGGCGGATCGGTACCGGGAAATGTACGAACTTTCCACCAACCGTATTGATGATTTTAAAATGGGGATTCACTTCCTGGACGCCCTTCGGCGTATCCATATGATCCTGGGGGATCGGGGGGAAGCGGATCTGATAAAGAGAAAATCCGACATTTGGTCCGCCAAGTTAGAGGCGGACTTACGGAGGAAAGACGATCCTGTGTTGAAGAAAGCTTGAGATGCAAAAGTTATCTCTTAGAGAATTTAAAACCCTTTTCCCCTACTTTAAACGATACCGGCTGCGTTATTTCTGGGGTTTTATATGCCTGGTGGTAACCGATGCCGCCCAAATGGCCATTCCCCAGTTTACCCGGATCGCCGTGGATCTGATTTCTTCGGGGCATTTTAACTGGTACGCCATATTGGCCCTTGGAGGGGGTATGGTGGCTGTTATGGCCGTACTGTCCGGGGGCCGTTTTTTGTGGCGTTATTTTATTCACGGCTCTTCCCGCCGCATTGAGGCGGAACTGCGGGAACGGCTTTTTGCCCACCTCCTGACCCTGTCCTATGATTTTTACCAAAAGAATAAAATCGGGGATCTCATGGCCCGGGCCACCAATGATCTCAACGCGGTACGCCAGGCCATTAGCATGGGGCTGGTGGCTTTTGTGGATGGGACCATGATGGCCGTGGCGATTCTGGTGATTGTTTTTATCCAGGATTCCGCAACCGCCCTTCCCGCGGTTATTCCCCTTCCCCTTATTACCGCCCTGATCCTCCTTTTTGGAAACGCGGTGGGGAAACGCTTCCAGCGGGCCCAGGAAACCTATTCCAATATGAGCGATACGGTCCAGGAAACCTTTGCCGGTATCCGGGTGATAAAGTCCTTTGTCAAGGAATGGTGGTTTATAAAGAAATTCGCCGATACCAATGATGATTACCGGGAAGCCAATATGGCGCTGGTCAAGATTTTTGGTGTTTTTTTCCCCCTGATCTCCTTTCTTTCGGGGCTTACCACCCTGATCGTCCTCCTCGTGGGGGGAGGCCGGGTTGTGGAGGGGGTTATGAGCCCCGGCGACCTGGTGGCCCTTTTCAGTTACCTGCAGATGCTGATATGGCCCCTGATTGGGGCGGGTTTTATGGTGAATATGATCCAGCGGGGGGCGGTGAGTTTAGCCCGGGTAAATGAGATTCTAAAAACAGTACCCACCATCAGATCCCCGGAAAATCCCGGTAAAGCCCCTTTGTTGTCCGGGGAAAAGGCGGTGGAACTGCGGCATTTGAGTTTTTCCTATATCGAAGGGGACCGGGTGCTGGATGATCTCTGCCTTACCATCCGCCGGGGAACCGTGGTGGGGATCCTCGGCAGGACCGGTTCGGGAAAGTCCACCCTGATCAAAACCCTGACCCGGATGGTTGATCCCCCGGAGGGGAGCGTGTTTATTTACGGCCTGGATGTACGGGAATGGGGCCTGGATGAACTCAGGAGCCTTTTTGGGGTAACGCCCCAGGACAGTTACCTCTTTTCCGATTCCATTCAACAGAATATCCGTTACGGTTTGGAAAAGGCCCCCGCCGGCGGGGGGGATGAGGGACCGCTGCTTAAAAAGGCGGTAACCCTTTCCGCCATGGACCGGGACTTGGAGACCTTTCACCAGGGCTGGGATACGGTCATTGGGGAACGGGGGCTTACCCTGTCGGGGGGGCAGAAACAACGGGTGTCCATTTCCCGGGCGGTCATCGGGAGCCCCGATATTCTTATCCTGGATGACACCCTGTCGGCGGTGGACGCCGAAACCGAAAAACGGGTCCTTACGGGGCTGCTGGAAGAACGCCGGGAAGGGGCCGGCCGGCCGGCGCGGACCACCATCATCGTGTCCCACCGGGTTTCGGCCCTGAGTTACGCCGATCAGATAATAGTCCTGGAAAAGGGCCGGATCTCAGAATACGGCAGCCCCCAGGAACTGGCCGTCCGGGGAGGTTTTTACGCCCGGATGGCGGCCCTGCAGCAGCTCGCCGCCGGGGGGCGGCTGACGGAAGGGGAAGGTGGAAACCGTGTCTGAGTATTTTGAAGCTGAGGAAGTGGTCAAGGGCTATGACAGCGGCATCGTGCGGCGTATCCTTTCCTATGTAAAACCCTACCGGATCCTGGCCCTCGCAACCACCCTTGCCCTGGTCTTCTCTACCATTGGGGAACTGCTGATCCCGGTCATGGAACAGCGGCTCATTGACGGCGCCATCCTGGCCCGCTTTTTCGCGATCTCCGGTAACGCGGCGTCCCGGGAAAGGGAAAATTTGGACGAGGAAACCCGGGACGGCCTGGATCGGCTCCTCGGGGCCCCCCGGGCCCTCAAGGCCGGGGGCTTTATCTTTATCCCCCAGGATCAGAACACCCGAATTTCCGGCCGCCTTGACGAAGCCCTCAAGGCCCGGGGTATCCTGGTGGACGATCAATGGTACGGTTTTTCCCTTACCCCAGGCGATCCCGCCCGGCAGGTTATTGAAAAACACCGGGAGCTTTTTGCCCTGGAAGGGGACACCGCCGCTATCCGGACTAAGGACCTCTATTCCCTTTCGGTTCCCGAGATTCGATCCGTCCGGGGCCGGGACCTTTCGGTTTTATTCCGGGTGGTTTTGTTTTTGTTTTTCATCCTGATTTTGGTTTTTATATTTACCTTTATCCAAACCTGGACCACCAGCCTTATAGGCCAGCGGGTTATGAAGGATATGCGCCTGGAACTGTTCAGAAAGACCGCTTCCCAATCCACGGATTTCCTTTCCCGGCACCCGGTGGGCCGTATCGTAACCCGGCTGACCGGGGACGTGGAAACCATCAATGAATTTTTCACTTCGGTCCTGGTGGCCTTTATCAAGGATCTCTCCATTATGGCCGGGTCCCTGGGCACCCTCTTCTTTCTTTCCCCCAAATTGGCGGCGGTGGTTCTCTTAACCATGTCTCCGGTGGCGGTGATCACCGCCATAAGCCGCGTCCGGGCCCGGGACGCCTTCAGGCGGCAGCGGACCGCTTCTTCCCGGGTGAACGCCTACCTTTCGGAACGCCTTTCCGGGGTCCAGGTGGTGCAGCTTTTTTTGGGGGAGCGGAAAAGCCGCGGGGAATTCGGCGAACGGAACCAGGAATACCTCAAAGCGAACCTGGAAGAAATGTACGTGTTTGCCATTTTTAGGCCCCTCATTGATTTTCTTGCCACCGTAACTACCGCCACGGTTATTGTGGTGGGGGCTTCCATGGTACTCTCCCTTTCGCTTTCCCTGGGGGTGCTGATCGCCTTTATAAACCTGGTGGCCATGTTCTATTCCCCGGTAATGGATATCGCGGAAAAATACACCCTCCTCCAGTCCGCCATGGCCGGAGGGGAACGGGTGTTCAAACTGCTGGATACCAACGAGGCGATCCCCGACCAGGGGAAAAAACCCGTGGAAGGGATGGTCCGGGGGCATATTGAGTTTGAAAAGGTCTGCTTTTCCTATAAAAAAGGGGAGGATATCCTGCGGAGCCTCTCCTTTACCGTAAATCCCGGCGAAATGGCCGCCATTGTGGGGTATACCGGGGCGGGAAAAACCACCATCACCAATGTGCTGGCCCGGCTCTGGGATATAGATTCCGGCGACATCCGGCTTGACGGTATCTCTATCAGGGA
>JAITBE010000212.1 GCA_031283755.1 Spirochaetaceae bacterium | reverse complement strand
CGACGGCCCGTACCAGGTTTCGCTGGGTGTCCACCTGTACGCTCACCTCAATGGTTCCCGGCGCCGCTCCCGAAGCGACGGCTTTTTCTTCCGCCTCCCGGCGTATGGCAAGGATGTCGCTGTCCGTAGGACTGCGGATGGTACGTTCCACCATATCCCTGACCATTGCCAGGGCCACGCCGATGGTGGAAATAACCGGGGCATTCCGGGCAACGCGCCAGCGCTGTCCCAGTATCCCCGCCAGGTGGGGTACAACCGCTGCGGCGCCGCCGCCGCCGCCCACAAGGACCGTGGTGCGCTCTTCCATCTTGTAGTCCTTCATGAGTTGGGCCACAACCCTGCCGTTCTTCTTGGCCGAAAAACCCAGAACTGTTTTCGCCGCTTCCTCCACATTCATGCCCATAGCATCCGCCAGGGGTTTCCATGCCCTGCGGGCGGCTTCAAGATTCCCCCGGGCGTAGTCTCCTTCCGCCACAAAGCCCGCGATGTTTGCCGCCCCCGCAAGGCTGAGGGCCAGACGGACGCCGCCGTCACATTCAACGCAGGCATAGGGAGGATCGTTTTCCTTTGGGTGAATTTCAACAAGCCGGGGATTCTTAACTTTTTCGGCTTCCGTGTAGACCTCGTAATCAAGACCGGCGATGTGAACGCTCCGGGGTCCTACATCAACGGCTTTTCCGTTTTTTACCTGTACCATACTGCCGCCGCCAATTCCCACGGTACGCACATCAAGGGAGGTGAGGTAGGTTTTGTGGCCCCCTACTTCGGCGTAACGGATCATCACCCTGCCGTCTTTGACGCAGGAGATGTCCGTGGAGGTCCCTCCCACTTCCAGGAAGATCCCGTCGGTAAGCTTTTCGTACATCAAGGCGCCGGCAACACCCGCCGCGGGCCCTGACAGAATCGTCATGATAGGCCTGCGCCGGACTTCCTCAACGGTCATGACGCCGCCATCGCAGCGCATTACCATAAGGGGGCTCTTAATGCCTGCGGCGATGATACTTTTTTCCGTCATCATGGCGGCCTCAAGCATCTTCGGCATGATACTGGCGTTCACCACCGCAGTACGGGTCCGCATCTTGAGGCCGTAGAGTTTTGAGATGTCATTGGTGGCGGTGCCGGGGATGGTTTTTCCGGAACATAACGCGAGGACCAGGTTTTCATTTTCCGGATCATCCACACTGAAAGCCTCGGCGGCCACGATGCTTCCGGCGCCGCCGGCCTTCAACTTTTCGACAGCCTTGAGGATGTTTGCCTCAAGGCCGCCGGCCGAATCGGCATAGGCATTGCGGGACTCCAGGTACTTCCCGGGGGCCAACTCTATCCTGCCTATGTTGGTATCACTCTTGCTTTTGAATCCCTCAAGACCCCGGCCCACGGTGATGATCCCCACCAAAGCCACATCGCCCTCAAGGAGGGCATTGGTGGCCTGGGTTGTCCCATGGGCAATAAAGCTTACATCTTCGCTCATGATACCATATTGCTCCATCACCTGCCGCAGGGCCTGTACGATACCGGCGGCTACGCCTTCGGGAGCGAAGTGGGTTGTGGGAACCTTGCAGGATCCGATGAGTTCGTAGGTATCGTTATCAATGGCGGCGGCATCCGTAAAGGTGCCGCCCACGTCTATGCCGATTCGTACTTTCATTTAGAAATAAACCACCGCCGTGATGATGACCCCAATGACCGCGATGATCCAAAGATAGGGCAGTATCTTCTTGGTGATGAGGTTCACATCAACCTCCGCGAAACTGGCGGTCCAGGCATTTTGAGTATTGGTAGGATCTCCGCAGCCCTGGATGCGTTCCGCCGAAAGAAAGGCGCCCATGACCGCCAGGGGGTTCAGGGTACCAAGGCCCATGATGAGGGCCGCGATACCGGAGCCGAGGCCGAAAAGGTTGAGGGGTCCCCGGAACAGGGAGAGGGGCGCCAGGAGGGAGAAGAAGATGATGAACACGATCCTGTTGGAAGGAACCACCGCCAGGAGGAAGGGATTCAGGATGGCCTTGACCATGGGATGGGTAACCGCCAGGAACAGGATACCGATGCCGACAAAAAGGAGCATTGCCGGGGCGACCATGGCGATGCCGTCATAGGCGGTTTTTATCAGCAGATTCATGGCTTTGGAAAAACTTTTGGCGGTAAAAATCGTGAGCCAGATAATGCCCACAATGAAGGCGGGATTTACCGGCACCTTGAGGAAGACCACCAGGAGTATGGGAATAATCGGGCTGAGCATAGCCAATACGCCGGTAACACCCTTGAGGGGGCGGCTCTGGGCGGAATCGCCGTCCCGCTTTGGCGTCTGGCTGCCTTCAACCGGGGCGGAGAAGGCGAACTTCCTTCCGTGGCGGAAATATTCGATAAGGAGGAACGCAAAGGTAACGACCGCCGTAACCACCAGCATGTAGGTGTAGAATCCCTGGATGACGGGGATTTCCAGGGCGAAGATACTCTTGTAGGTAACCCAGTTCGCCATATTGAAGGTAAGGCCGATGTTGAAAGACATGAGGAAGAAGCAGGCTGCCGATACTGCGGGTATGCCGACGGAGATCAAAATAGGCATGAAGATGGAGCCTACCATGATGACAGAGCCGAGACCACCCAGCGTGGTGAAGAGCAGGGAGTTGGCAATCATGAGGATGAAGGCCACGGCCAGAGGGCGGTCGCCGCCAAGTTCGGCGCTTTTCTTGATGATGGTTTCGGTAATGCCGGTTTGATTCATGAGCTGCCCCAGCCAGGCGCCGAATATACTGGACGCAAAGGCCGTGGCCATCCGGCTCGCTCCGGATTCGATTATCGTCTGAAGCCAGCCGATTTGAACGCCCTTGTCATCGGTTCCTACCATGGGGACCCCGGTCACCACGCAGGTGAGCACCGCCATGATGATCAGCGCCACAAAGGTAGGGATCTTCCTTGCCATCATCAGGATGGCGAGAAGCACGAATGACGCAATGATAACGATACCTTGAACCATAAAAATACTCCTTCTCCTTAGGACCGTGTCTCCTGAAAAAGCCCTTCGGAATTTCAGGGCATAGCCCTGTTAAAATATTAAAACCGTTAAACGGTTTACCGCCACTGGAATTTTTTTAAAGGG
The DNA here is from genome assembly GCA_031283755.1 of Spirochaetaceae bacterium. Classification (GTDB taxonomy): domain Bacteria; phylum Spirochaetota; class Spirochaetia; order Treponematales; family Breznakiellaceae; genus JAIRMO01. The sequence continues at coordinate 1,915 of JAITBE010000212.1, read as the reverse complement.
TCCCTATGGCCCGGGCGAATGCGGCAGTTGCCTTCTCCACATCCGCCGCGCCGGGCTCTTTGCCCATGACCACCGCGCCAATCATCACCGCCTTGCAGCCCGCCGCGTACAGGTGCCGCACATCCTCCGGGACCATCCATTTCTGGGTGGGTACCAGGGTCGGGATTTTCACCTTTGACGAAATATCGGCGTAACGCAGAATATCGCCGTAACTGAGTTTTTTGTGGTATTCGGTTCCGGGCTGTATGCTCAGCTCAAGCACATCCGGGGGATATACGTTGACCCCGTCCAGGGTGTTCTGGGTGTAGGCGCTGTCGATGGCTGCCATGCGGCTCAGTTTGGGAGCGTCCAGCATATAGCCGGGAAGATGCGCGGCGTAGGACGAAATAAAGTCAATGCCCAGCGCTTGTATTTCATCCCGTTCCTCTATGGTTACAAAGGCTTCATCGGCGCCGGGGACCAGCCCTGCGGGAACACCGGCGCAGACCCTGACCATCTCCTTAAGAAAGCTCCGGTTCTCCGCAAAGGTCCCGAAGATATGCCCCGAAGCCCGGTGCCAGACATTGACGTGTACCTTGACCGCCTGGGCGCCGCCGCGAAGCGCCGCTTCAACCAGCTCAATGCGGTTTTCCGGCAGACTGACTACCAGGGTAAATTTGTTTTCCCGCAATAATGTATGAAATTTCATCTTGTTATCCTCCCGGAAAGAAATTCGCTTTAAAGACGGTATCCCTCAACCTGGCGGCCATAGTATCCGCCAGAGAATTTTCGGGAGTTTCAAGCAGCTCAATGGGCGGCAGGGTTTTAAATCCCGGCATGAAAGCCAGAACCTGCCGCAGGTGATCCTGAAAACCACCGCGTCTGGTTTCTCTGCCCGAAAGGAAAATCAAATCCAGGGGGAAAATACTTGCAAGGAATGTCAGAACATAGGCGATTTTAGCGAAAAGCGGCGCCGGTGTCCCCGCGGCCGATTCAGGAAGGGCAAGATCCAAAACCGGCATCAACCGCGTAATGTCCGCCGAAAGACCGCCCTTCAATTTGAGGGGCTGCCCGTTTATCGTGACACTCACCAGGATCTTGCTTGCTATGGCGATGTGGGCGCTGTTCTTCGTTTCCGTTGTTTTAAGGGGGGAACCGAGAAGCCCATCAGATGAGTATTCGCCTTCCACCGGAACCTTGAACCGGGTATACAGAGCGTCCCTGAGTGAAATGTTTTCCGCGGAAACGGATGTAGAAAACATGACCTTGAGATCGCTCTGGATCATGTCTTCCATGTAAAGCAGCCCTATCCCCAACAGGGGGTATGACCCGGAAACAACAAAATGATTCTCCAGGGCTTCGCATATTTCCGAAAAGAGGCTGTTTCCGGACATGCGGTGGAGAGCGATCAATTTTTCCTCAACTTTGTTAAGAAAAATATCGTAGACGCAGAGATTTGTCTGTCGCCGGCGCAATTCGATCACCACGATTTGTCCATAATCGGGATTAAGGCAGATTTCCTTACGGCTCCTGCCGCTGGTGGGAACCGTAAGACCGCTTTCCACAAGCACCCCTTCCTCAATGAGCTCGACTACCAGCGTGCTTACGGTACTGGGGGAAAGCCCTGTCTCCCGTGCCAGGGATATACGGGAGGTGCTGGAACTTTCGATAACCGAACGGAGGAGCAAACGACGGTTGTGAAACTTCATGTCCTTGAGGCCCGATTTAATCATATCCTCTACCCTTATTTCGAACTCTGAAATAAGGGTATCATAGCAATTTCAGAAACGCAAGAAAAATTTTCAAAAAAACGAACTTTCCCAAAAACTAAAGTTTTGGGAAAGCCTCAAACTGGAATTTTAAGCCGGCCGTAAAAATCGGTACAGGGCCGGTCCCCCAATGTCTATTACCGGGCGTTTTGCGGTATTCTCTAATC
>JAITBE010000168.1 GCA_031283755.1 Spirochaetaceae bacterium | reverse complement strand
CCTGGAGAGGATCACACATTGACAATTTACGTTACCCTGCTTTATAGTAGACACAGTCTAATCTATGGAATGGAGGAGAAGATGAAAAAATTGTTTATCTTGGGTATACTGGTAGTGGCGGTTTTGTCCGCGGCCTTTGCCGGCGGGGGCGGTCAGCGGGCTTCTTCCGGCGGCGCCGTCACCTTGCGGTTTATTGACGTGAGCCCCAGCCCGGCCCGCCAAGCCTATTATAACGCTGTTTTCGCGGCCTTTAAGGCAGAGACGGGGATTACCGTTAGTTATGAAAGCGTCCCCTGGGACGATGCCGCCAATAAACTCACCGTCCTTGGCGCATCCGGCAGTCTTCCCGACGTAATGACCACCTGGGAAGGCTGGTTGGGGCAATTTACTCAGGCCGGCTGGATTCTTTCCCTGGAAAAATATATCGCCGGCACAGAATCTACCTACACCGACGCGGTTACCAAAAAACTCTGGCCCAATCAAAAATCGCTTTACGGTTCCATCTACACCGTGCCCGACGGCTTGATGGTAAAGGGTATGTTTGTCCGCAGGGATTGGGCCCGGGAAAAGGGCCTGAACCTGGATCCGGCCAAGGGGTGGACCTACGACGAATATTTTGACGCGGTCCGGCAGTTAACCGATCCGGCTCAGCGGCGGTACGGGGTATCCTACCGGGGGGCCCGGGGGGGCTTTGATCCCCTGTCGGTGTATCTTACGGGATTTTCCGGAGGCCGTTTTTATGATGACCAGGGCAATGTCCTTATCAATACCCCGGAATGCCTGGAAGGCTTTAAAAAGTGGACCAATCTGTATCTGAACGGATATGCCCCCCGGGATGCAATAAACTGGGGCTTTACCGAAATGGTGGACAACTTTACCGGCGGTCTTACCGCCACCCTGCTGAACGATTCAGAAGTAGCGGCGACCTGTCAGACCAATATGCAAAGCGGACAATGGATGGTTATGCCCATGCCCCGGAGCAAGGACGGTAAGATATACAATACCATAAACGCTCCCTACTCCTATAGTATTTCTACCCATAGTAAAAATCCCGAAGCCGCATGGAAGCTCATTGAATTTCTCAACCGTCCCGATAACAGCATTGAATACTGTAAAATGGGCGGTCTTATTCCTATAAAGAGAGATATTGCAGGGGATCCGACCTACGGTGAAAACGGGCCCTACAGCGCTTTTGTACGGCAGCTTAACGATCCGGCCACGGTAATTCCCGCTTCATTTGGCCCCTTTAACTATACCGATATGCATCAGGGGATGATGCATGAAGAGATCCAAAAATATTTATTGGGCCAGCAGGACGCGAAAACCGCATTGGATACTATCTGTAATGAACTTCAAGCCCGGATGAAAAAATACCTGGTGGATAATCCGGGGTCGCAAGTACAAAAACCTATTGTTAATCTTTAGATGAGTTTTAAAATCCAATAGGGTTGTCCGTAAGGCGAAAAACTTGTTCGGACAGCTTTTGGATGCCGTATTTGCTCCCGTTTACGAAACGGGAGCAAATCGTTGACTGTAGTCCGCAGATGCCCGGAAAACGGCCAAGTTCCGGGCGTCCCCACTTTGCTCGTGTTTTTGGGGGGCGGTATTTCCCTCCTTGTGGGAGGTTATTTCGAGGAGGTTCCGCCATGCTCAACTTGGTTTTGTATCTTGCCGGTTTGGCTGTGGTGGTTATTGCGATAATCTCCTTTATGGGGCCCAGATTAAATTACCGGACTAAGGCTGTTTTGGAGCCCTATCTTTTTATGCTTCCGGTGTTTTTGCTTCTGGTCTTGCTCTTTGGGTACCCCCTGATCAGCAGTTCCATTATGGCTTTTCAAAATTATAATCTTGGGGATCCCAAAAATATCAAATTTAACGGCCTGAATAACATAAAAAAATTGTTTGCCGATAAGGATATGGGCCTGGTGATCCGTAATTCCTTTGTATATGTAATCGTAGCGGTATTGGGACAGTTTCTGTTAGGCTTAACCCTGGCGCTGGCACTGCGTAAAAATTTTCCCTTCCGTGGATTCTATCAGGCGGTGGTCTTTTTGCCCTGGGCCTTTTCTTCTTTTGTAATCGGTATTATGTTCCGCTGGTCCTTTAATGGTGAATATGGGGTGGTCAACGACATTTTGTACCGCCTAAAAATAATCGGCGGTTCCATCGCCTGGCTTGGTACCCCGGGGCTTTCCCTGCTGGTAGTTATTTTTGCCATGATCTGGATGGGAGTCCCTTTTTTCGCCATCATGATCCTTGCGGCCCTTCAATCCATACCCGGCAACACCTTTGAAGCCGCGGAAGTTGACGGCTGCGGACCCATTCGGAAATTTTTTTGTATCACCCTGCCGTATATCAAACCCACGATCATTGTTACCATATTGCTCAGGACAATTTGGATTTTTAATTCCTTTGATATGATCGTGGTTATTACCGGCGGTGGTCCTGCCAGCACTTCCCAAACCTTACCTTCTTATATGTATACCCGGGCATTTGCGGGCTATGATTTTGGTTTGGCGGCGGCCATGGGGCTGCTGCTTATGGTGATCCTGGCGGTTTACGCGGTGGTCTTCCTCAAGGTAACCACCTACAACAAGGCAGGTGATTTCTGATGAACTGGAAGATCCGCCGCGCCTTGGGAAACGGGGGACGTTTTATAATACTGGCCCTGTTTTTATTGGGGGTACTGCTGCCTATGTATTGGATGATCATCACCTCCCTTAAAACAAACCCGGAAATCATCAACGCCCAGCGGCTTACCTACTGGCCTGAAACCTTTACATCGGAAAACTATATTGCCCTGTTTAAACTTTTTAGTTATGGCGGCCTGCTTAAAAACAGCATCATCGTATCGGTTTCCACCGGCATATGCGTTACCCTGCTTTCTATCCTGGGGGGATACAGCTTTGCCCGGTACAAATTTCACGGCAAGGAATCAATGCTTGTCTTTTTTATGGTAACCCAGATGATCCCCGGGATCCTCGTGATCATACCCCTTTATGTTATTTTGTCCCGGATGGGTCTGATCAATACCCATATGGGTTTGTTCATTTATTATCTTATTTCCAACCTGCCCTTCTGTGTTATTACCATGCGGAGTTTTTTTGAACGGATCCCCTACACCTTGGAAGAGGCCGCCCGGGTGGATGGATGTACCAGACTGCAAAGCCTTTGGCGTATCGTATTGCCCAGCATGTTCCCCGGTATTGTGGCGGTTTTTGTTTTCGCCTTTATCGGGGCCTGGAACGAATTGATCGCCGGAACCATCCTGATCAACACCCCCGAAATGTGGACCATCCCGGTGGGTCTTAAAACCCTTATCGGTAAATACAATGTCCAATGGGGCGTCCTGATGGCCGGGGCCACCCTGGCCCTGATACCAACCGCCGTCATGTTCGCCGGTATGCAGAAATTCGTGGTGGAGGGCCTTACCGCCGGAGCGGTCAAGGAATGACCCCTCGGCCGGGATTCCACCGGCCGGTAAACAGGGGAATCGCCGGTTCCTCCCGGCCTTAATTGAACCGGGTTAAAGGGACGGATCCTTTGACAGCCCCCCCCCCCCCCCCCCCCCGGGGGGCAGGGGAGAAAGATGTATCGATAATGTGTACCGAAGGGGCCTATATCCGGTTGGCCAGATTGTACGCTGCCCTGGTAGCCTCCAAAACCTTGCCCCCGGCGAAACTGTCGCCGATGTTGTAAATCTCCGGAGCCGTCTGGGCTGCCTGGGCTGCCAGGAAGGGGGCCAAGTCCGCCCTGCCCCCCATGGCGTATACCACCAGCTCCGCCGGGATGGTTTCGTCCCGGTTTTCCGGACCCGGTTTTTTAGCCAGGGGATTCTCAATGTTCTTGGGCAATATGGGCTGCCAACAGTTGTAGGGATTGGGCCTGGTTTTGGAAATGTTCAGGTTTACCTTTACCCCGCCCTGCTCAAAGCCCAGCACCTTCGCGCAGTTGTGGATCGTAACGCCCGCTTTCTTCATATAATAGAGCAGATAAGCCCGGTTCGCCGTACAGGCGCCATCCATAAGATAAGGCATCATTTCCACAATGGTGACTTCACAGTCATGCTCATAGCAGAGATAGTAGGCGGTCTCGCAGCCGACCACACCGCCGCCGATGATCACCACCTTTTTCGCGTTTTGGAGCAATCCGGGGTTGACCAGCAGATCCGTAACCTGGAGGCTGCGTATTTTATCCGCTCCTTCAAAGCGGGGCGCCAGGCTCATGGTGCCATTGGCAAAGACCAGGGCATCGTAGTTCTGCCCTTTCAGCCAGGGAATATCCGCGGTGGTATTCAAAAGGAGCTTTAAGTTCCCGTTGGTTTTGGCGGCCTCAATCCCGCTCCTTAAGTACTGAAGGTAATTGTCAAAATCATACTTAATCTTGGGAACGGCGCCGCTTATCATTTTACCCCCCAGATCACCGGTTTTCTCGATAAGTTCTACCTGGTGCCCCTGTTTGAGGGCTTCCAGGGTAAAGCACATCCCTGCGGGGCCCGCGCCCACTACGCCTATGCGCTTCTTGATGTCGGGCTTGGCCGGCCGCTCGGGGAGGATATCTTCGCAGCCTGAACGGGGATTGACGGCGCATTGGATATGTCCGCCGTCCACAAATTCATTGATGCACCCTTCCTGACAACCGATGCAGGGCCGGATCTTTTCTACTTCTCCCCGGTATGCCTTGTTGCACCATTCCGGGTCGGCGAGCAGAGGCCGGCCCAGCATAACCATATCGCATTTTTCGTCCCTGAGGGACTGTTCGGCCAGATCCGGGTAGCCCAGCTTTCCCACCGCCACTATAGGTACGGGAATATTGGCATTGGAGCGGATGTTTTTCCGGGTGAAGTGTTCCTTTGCGATCTTTGAAATATCCAGAAAACAGCCCGCCGGCATTCCCGCCGGGGGATGGGGAAGCCACCAGTTGTCGTAACAGCCCAGGTCCACGTCGAAGATATCAACCCCCGCTTTAACCAGGTTTTCCATATAATCCAGGGTTTCGGCGATGCTTCGGCCGTTCTTGAATTTTTTCAGGGCCTTCTCCCGCATCCCCTCCTCGCCATAGGTTTCATTGAGGGCCAGGGAAAGGTCGATGCGGTACATGATGGGATAATGGGGCCCGGTACGGTGGCGGATCTCCTGTACCATATTGATGCCGAAGCGCTGCCAATCGGCGTACTTGCCCAGTTTGCGGCGGTTAAAGGCCCTGTTGGAAAGCTGTTCCAGAAGATACCCCTCATGGCCGTGGAGATACGTGCCGTCGATGCCCGCGAACTGGGCGTCCGCGGCGGCCTGTCCCGCGTTTTTGATGATCCGGTTCAGCTTACCGTCACTGAGGGGCATACAGGGAATCGCGGAAATATAAAAATTCGGATTAATAGAAGCGGAAACAGGAAACTTAAAAGAATTGATAAGACATTCAGGGCTGCCTACCCTGCCCAGGCCGGCGGTAAGCTGAATAAAAATCCTATTGCCGTAGGAATGGCAGCCTTGGGCCAGATCCCGCCAGCCGGAGAAGACGGTACGGCTCCGGTCTATGCGGGGAAAATAGGAAAGCTGCCCCATCTCGGTTACGGTATGATCGATTCCGTGGCTTATCGGGATAAGGCCGGTGGTGATAAGACCCACGCCGCCTTTGGCCCTGGCAAGGAAATACTGAATCATTTTGTTGTTGGGCCTGCCCGTTTCCTCGCACATATCAAGATTCCCCATGGGAGCCATCACGATACGGTTTTTAATGGTAAGGCGGTTGATCTGAATAGGACTGAATAGAGCGTTATAGGGATACAAGTCCCTGGTCATCCGCGCGGCGCCGCCGCAGGGCCGCTTGCTTTCCTTCCGCATCCAGTTACCGTAACTGTCAACCAGCTCCTGAACAATGGGGTCTGTTTTCATCGCTTTCCTCCAAAAAATTAATTAGCGTCCATCCGCAAGACACATTATGGACAGACTTTCTTAAAAAGGCATTTGGTACCCTTTGGGTACAAAACCGGAGCAAACAGTGTCTGTCCGCAAAGTGTGGACAGACACTGATGGGCTTTTTCAAAATCCGGCGGCAGGCCATGATTTTGAAAAAGCCCCCTTTAAAATCGCGGCTTTGCAGGCTTAGCCTAAAAACCGCAGGGGAACCTCTGAAAACTTCAGTTTTCAGAGGTTTTCTTACCTCCGGAGAAAATCGCTTTGCCGTAATTGCTTGTAGTACAATGAACGAGCGATTTTCTCCCAGGCGTCAGTTCCGCCGCAAATGTAATTCCCGCATTCCCTCTACTTCATCGCAGACCGGTTTCAGGCTGCATGAGGAACAATTAAGGGCGATCCCTTCCATAATGTGGGTCAAAGTTCCGGTAATATCCGCAGTGGTTTTCGCATTCCGTTCCAGAGTCCGGTAATCGACGGAGGTATCGGTGATAAAAAGCATCTGCACATGTTTAACCAGGGGATTTTCCCGGTGTTTCTTGATGAAGTCAAATCCGACGGTTTTAAAGGAAATATCCTTCCTGATCGCCTCCCTGCTCAGACGCACCTGTTCCCGCTGGTCGGTAGAAGAGATGCGGAGCATAAAACCCCGGGGGAAAACGTGGTACTTGACAAACTCTATCTCCCGTATAGCCCGGTAGGCGGTTTCGTCGTCTCCTCCCGGATCGGCGATATTGAGAAAACTCAGGCGGGCGTAGGGGGTGTCTTTACGCAGTTCGGTAAGATCCGGTCCGTAAAGCAGGATCTCGTCCCGGTCCACCAGGGAGGGAGCCGCCGTAACACAGGTGTAATGCACGGCGAATGTTCCGTTTCCGCCCAGTTCATAGGCGCTGTCCCGGCCCAAAACCAGTTCGCTCTGCCCGGCGTCTTCCCAAGCCTGTGAAGGGTCATAGTCCCAACGTTGGAAGGGCCGTTGGGACAAGAACTCTCTGGTACGGGTTATTATACCATCGTAGAGTTCCATCAGAATTGTATATCCCGCTCGTGTTCTTTTTTATCGTGGTATTTGTTGAGAATTACATAGAGAAAGGCTACCAGTTTCATGTCCAAATTGGCCATGTACACCGTAAAGAGCAGGACGAAAGCCCCGGCCGCCGCAATAAGCGCTATCCAATACCAAGCCATATTACGCCTCCTGCGCCGCCGCAAAAACGCGGCGGCCGGTGGCGCTCCCCTTCTTCCGGGCGAACTCCGCGGCTCCCAGCGCTCCCATGAGCTGGGGATCTGTTTTTAGTTCCGCCACCTTGATCCGCAGCACGCGTTCTATCGCCTGCTTGAGGCCCCGGTTCTTGGCGCAGCCGCCGGTCAGGGTGATGCGATCGGTGGCTCCCGCTTTTTTCGCCATCACAAAACAACGCTTGGCCACCGCCATCTGAATGCCCGCGGCGATTTCGCCCATGGGTTTGCCGTCACCCACCAGGGTGATCACCTCGCTCTCGGCAAACACGGTACACTGGGCGGTGATGGGGATCACGTTTTTGGCCGATAGGGACAGATCGGAAAATTCCGGCAGACTCATCTCAAAGGCGTTGGCCATGGCCTCGTAGAAACGGCCGGTTCCCGCGGCACATTTGTCGTTCATGGCAAAATTTTTCACCGTCCCGTCCTGGCCGATGGAAATGCCCTTTACATCCTGGCCGCCGATGTCGATGATCGCCAATACCGACGGATCTGTCACATGGACTCCCATGGCGTGGCAGCTGATCTCGGAAATGTTCTCGTCCGCGAAGGGAACCTTGTTGCGGCCGTAGCCGGTACCGACCAGGTAAGCCAGGTCCCGGGGACCGGAAAGATCCGGCACCTGGGCAATCACCTCTTCCATGGCCTTGGTAGCGGAGATCTCAGAGTTGATCTTGCTGCGCAGGGTCGTCTGGGCCACAATACCGCCATCCTCGTCCAGAATAACCGCCTTGGTATAGGTGGAACCTACATCACATCCCCCAAAATATTTCTTCATAGTTACCTCTCCTTAATTATGGGGCTAATTTCCAAATCACGGCCCTTTCGGACCACCGGATTTTGAAATCAGCTTTTGGAAAAAGCGGACTCTAGGCCGCGTTTTTCCTTTAAATTAAACGCGCTAAACCGCCGCCTGCTATGCCGCGGCGTTACCAAGTATTGTCATCATCAAAATCCATCAGCGACGGGTCCGCCGGTTCGGCCCGGAAAACGTTCAACATAAAGTTATTTACCTTGTTTCGCATTTCCCGCCGGGATACGGTCCGGGGGTCCATGAGATCATGTTCGATCCAGATGAGGGGAATACCCCGTTCCCGGGCCTGATCGTCAAAAAGCCCCTGAAGCCCCGAAAGTGTCTTACAGGCCACATGCTGGTAGAGGAATATCATATCAACCTTAAAGGCTTCCACCATGCGCCACAACTCGGTCAGTACGTGGTCGTAACCGCCGTTGGTGTGTTTCCGCATAACCATCCGCTCGTAGAGCATGCCCAGATCCCGAATGGCCTCTTCTTTGTCATCGACAGCGAGCATCTTGGTAAAGTTGAGGATCTCCATATCCGCCAGCACACTGATGCCCCAGCAGTTTTCGGCCCAGCTCGAAAAATTGGCGTAGTAATGGGCGGGGCAGTTCCAGACCAGGGCACGGTAGCGGGAGGAACGGGAGGGCTTTTTCTTTTGCTCGTAACTCTTGAGCATGATTTTGTTGCAGTCCCGGTACACTTTCTCAAGCGACGGGTTGAGGCCTCCTTCTATCTGGTACATAAATTCCCTCCAGAGGGAAAGGGTGGCGCCGGTGATCTGGGGATATTGGGTGCGGTTGATCTCCCAACGTTCCATTTCAAGTTTGGTCTCCTCGTTAAAGCGCCGGATCACGGTAAAATACGCGTCCCAGTCAAACTTTTCGCCGGTGTTGTCCTCAATAAATTTGATGCAGCCCTTTATGTCCTCGGCGGCGGTTTCGACAGTATCCGCGTCATCGTAGCGCACCGGAAAAGTGAGGTGATAGGTGGGCAGCTTGAAGCGCCGGGCCTGGTAAGACGAAGCCATCACCGAACCGTCGCAGGGCATGGAACTGGACACGAAGCAGGCGCCGCAGTGGGGGTACGCGTCCACCACCGCCGCCCCGGCCTCGGAGCTGGGGACCGGACAGGTTTCGGCAGGGAGGCCGAAACTTTCAATGGCGTCGATGTAGGGGATACAGCTCAGCTGATCGATCTCGGAGAGGAGGAATACCGGCATAAGCTGATAGGGAATGCCGATGAGGTTGGGAAAACCCGCCATGATCTGTATCATGGTCATCTCGTCAAAAAGCACGATCTTTTTGCTGAGTTTTTCGCTTCCCTTCAGTTTCCGGTCCGCCTTGAGCATATCGGCAATATAGATGGTCCCCATCTTGATAATGGACGCAAATTCCTTCCGGCTGATCTTGTGCTGGGCGCCCCGCTGGCCCTGGGAAAGTTTATCCACAAAGGCCGGCGCCGCGAGATAGGACGCCATCCAGCGGTATTCAAAAAAAGACATAAATATCTTCGTCGGGGCTTTCATGGTAAAGTTAATCATAATACCCCAAAGTTTCAGCCATTCGAGAAAATCGACCCAGGTACTCGCGACCCCCCGCCATTCCCGGCGGCGGTAGGCCATTTTGCCGTTGTATATCCTGCCGATCCGTGTGTCACCCTGGGTGAGCCAGGTTCCCAATGCACTCATACCACCTCCCGTAACTTGTTGATCTTTTTGATTTCCAGGCTTTCCACAAAGGCCTGGACCCTGGTACGGAGCTGCCCGCTGGAACGGGTCATATATGGCCGGTCAATGGACAACACCGGGTGGCCATATTCCTTCTCCTGGATATAAGCGGCAAGGGCGCGCTCAAAGCACCAATAATCGCAGAATTTGATCTGCTCAAAGATAATGCCGTCGGCATTGAACTCCCTGGACAGGGCGTCCGCGGTTTTTCTGCGCTGGGCGACCTTCTCGTCGGAGATATAGCGGGGACATTCGCTTACCGTAAGGTAATGGCGGCAGATCTGGGTCAGCACGTCCTCGGAGTCATTGAGGCTGATCACCTCCCGCCCGGGCGTGGACCCGAAACAGTAGCGGTCCGCCACCACCAGGGCCCCCGCTTCCTCAATGAGTTTGGTCAGCTCCGGATCATCGACCTCGGAACCTATCAACACCACCCGGGCGCGGAACCGGGATGTACGGTCAGGCTCCCGCTCTTTAAGCTCCTCCAGGGTTTCCTGAAGCTTGTCCAGGATAAGGTACTTGGGGCATGTGTAGCTTACCAGGTTGAGGATGTGGAACTCGTAACCGGTGATCACCGGGTTATCCGCCTTACGCAGTCCGCTGATCTCACTGATTACCCTACAGACCTGGTTATGCAGATCCACCGCGCCCCGCAGGGCCTCGTCGGAGGTGTCCACCCCATAGATATCCTTCAGCTCGTTGAGCACCCGGTTCCGCATCTGGATCGTGTAGTGCTTAATCGTGAAGGGTTCCACCTTGTAGGGGATGTCCGCGTGGGTGACAAAAAAATTTTTCTTATCCACCAGCTTTTGAATTTCGATGTTCTCCGCGACCCGGTTCATCTGGGCACAGGCGTCCACCGCGGCAAGACCGTCAAGAAAGTTCAGCCCCCCCTCAAAGGCCCGTTCCAACAGGGCCCGGCAGTACTCGCAGGTGTAGTTGGACATGTAGTAGGTGGCGATATCCATGGACCCCGTATTAGGCGCCCGCAGGCGCACCGAGAAACACCGGTCCACGTTCAGGATCACCTCGGGCATGTGGAAGCAGGTATAGCCAATGGCTAACTTTCCCTCCGCCTTAGCCTGCTGGATAAGCTCGTTATTGGTGGTTTCCAACAGCTTCTCAAAATAGATCAAATGCTTTAAGTCTCTCAATGGATACTCCTTTCTGTCAAATCAGTGTAAAATTACGGAGCGCCGTTTCCGCTCCGGTAAGTACCGGGGATTCCGGGGATAGATCAAAGACGCTTTTACCGAGGATATCGTTTTCCGCGTGGATGTTGTCGGAAGGAATACAGGCCAGGAGATCAATCCCGTCAAGCCGGATCTCCAGATTGGGGCTGGTAATGCGGTTGATCACCACCCCGCACCGGTCGTACATCACCATGCGCCGGGCCACCTCCAGTATGGTTTGCAGCACCTGGATGCCCTTGCGGCTCTGATCGCTTATCAGCAGAAGATGAGTTACCCGCTCCATTACCCGGCGGTTGATCTGCTCCACCCCGGCCTCGCCGTCTATCACCACATAGTCAAACTCGGCGGCCAGTAAGGTGAGGACTTCTTTGAGATAACTATTGATTGCGCAGTAACAGCCCGCCGTCTCCGGCCGGCCTATGGCCAGGAAGGCGAAGCTCCCCCCCCCCCCCTGTTCAGCCAGAGCGTCGAGAATTTGAAAGCGGGCCTCTCCCAATAGCTCCACCGCTTCCCGGGTTTCCCCCTTTTCCGCGCTTTCCGCTATACGGACACGGATGTTGTCCAGCGTTTGGACCACATCCACCCCCAGGGCGGTAGCAAGACCTGTCGCCGGGTCCGCGTCTATGGCGAGAATCCGGGCCTTGGGATGATGTTCAACCAGCAAACGCACAATGGCCGCGGAAATGGAAGTCTTACCAACCCCACCCTTACCGGAAACCGCAAGAATAACTCCTGCCATTGATACCTCTTTCCCCGAAAGGATTAAAGGAAACTTCTAAAACTTCAGTTTTTAAAAGTTTTCCGCTGAAAAAACAGCGTGTTTTGCGTCCTTTAACACAAAACCATGGGGCATCTCTAAAATTAACCCGGACTTTTAGAGATACCCTTTTTTAAGGAAGTCCGTCCATCAGATGTCTGCATTATGGACAGACACTACATAATTGTACTTTGCTTTGGCATAAACCGCAACAAAAAAAAACAAAACAGAAGCGCTTGCAAAATCCGGTTGATTTTGCAGAGGCTCTTGCAGTTTTTCGGCCTCCGGCCTACAAAACTGCTGTTTTTAGAGGCCGCTTTTTCAAAACTGAAATTTTGAAAAAGCCTCAACAGCCAAAACATTTTTTCAAAACCATTTTCTCCTCTTGGCTACCAGGTATTGTCATCATCAAAATCTACCAGTGACGGGTCCGACGGTTCGGCATGGAACACATTCAACATAAAATTGTTGACGCTCTTACGCATTTCACGCCGGGATACGGTCCGGGGATCCATGATATCGTGTTCGATCCAGACAAGGGGAATGCCCCGCTCCCGGGCCTGATCGTCAAAAAGCCCCTGAAGCCCGGCCATGGTCTTACAGGCCACATGCTGATACATAAACACCATGTCAACCTTATAAGCTTCCACCATGCGCCACAGTTCAGTCAGTACGTGGTTATACCCGCCGTTGGTGTGTTTCCGCATAACCATGCGCTCGTAGAGCATGCCCAGATCCCGAATGGCCTCTTCTTTGTCATCAATAGCGAGCATCTTGGTAAAGTTGAGGATAACCATATCGGCTAACACGTTGATTCCCCAGCAGTTTTCAGCCCACCTGGAAAAGTTGGCGAAATAATGGGAAGGGACATTCCAGACCATAGCCCGGTAGCGGGAGGAACTGGAAGGCTTTTTCTTTTGCTCGTAATTCTTGAGCATAATTTTGTTACAGTCCCGGTACACTTTTGCAAGCCAAGGATGGAGCCCTCCCTCTATCTGGTACATGTACGCCCGCCAGAGGTGAAGGCTCGCGCCGGTGATCTGGGGATATTGGGTACGGTTGATCTCCCAGCGCTCCATTTCAAGTTTGGTCTCCTCGTTAAAGCGCCGGATCACGGTAAAATACGCGTCCCAGTCAAACTTTTCGCCGGTGTTGTCCTCAATAAATTTGATACAGCCCTTTATATCCTCGGCGGCGGCCTCAAGGGTGTCTTCATCGTCGTAGCGTACCGGAAAAGTAAGGTGATAGGTGGGCAGCTTGAAGCGCCGGGTCTGATAGGATGAGGCCATGTCCGAACCGTCGCAGGGCATGGAACTGGACACGAAACAGGCTCCACAGTGGGGGTACGCGTCCACCACCGCCGCCCCGGCCTCGGAGGTAGGAAGGGGACAGGTTTCGGCGGGAAGGCCGAAACTCTCAATGGCGTCAATGTAGGGGATACAGCTTAGCTGATCGATCTCCGACACGAGAAACACGGGCATAAGCTGGTAAGGGATGCCGATGAGGTTGGGGAAGCCTCCCATGATCTGTATCATGGTCATCTCGTCAAAAAGCACGATCTTTTTACTGAGTTTTTCGCTTCCCTTTAGTTTCCGGTCCGCCTTGAGCATATCGGCGATATAACTGGTCCCCATCTTGATAATGGCGGCGAATTCCTCCCGGGTGATTTTAAGCAGAGGGGCCCGCTGGCCCTGGGATTGTTTATCCACAAAGGCCGGCGCCGCGAGATAGGAAGCCATCCAGCGGTACTCAAAAAAAGATCTGAATATCTTTATCGGGGCTTTCATGGTAAAACCAATCATAATGCCCCAGAGTTTCAGCCATCCGAGAAAATCCATCCAGGTACTCACGACACCCCGCCATTCCCGGCGGCGGCAGGCTATCTTGCCATTGTATATCCTGCCAATCCGTGTATCGCCCTGGGTGAGCCAAGTTCCCAATGCGTTCATGCTACCTCCCTTAATGTAGCGGCTCCTTTGATTCGACGGCGGGTAATGCCTCGCCCCTGCCGGGAATCGCCAGATAACTCCTGCATTGATACTGCTTCAGAACGACAACTATATTATAACCCTGCCTGGTATAAATAACAAGCAAAATCTATTCGAATAGGGTAATTTTATATTTACCGGTTGGGGCTGTTCCAAAACCCGGTTAGTTTTGGAACAGCCCCGGTTTATATTTACCAAAAAAGTTATCGCGCAAGGGATTGGAGGGGTGCGCAGCAGCCACGGCGCGCAGCGCCGGGGCCGGAGCGGCAGCGGAGCGCCGGAAAGCCCGATTTCCGGCGCTTGTGCCGGAAATGCGCCCAAATTACTGGAAAAATCTTTAAAGGTAAAATTGCTGTAAGGCGCCGCGAGCGTTCAGGGCCACTGCATTTACTTTTCAGAGGCTGAAATTTGCCAAAACATTGAAGAATTTTAACCACGAAGGCGCACAAAGGCACAGAAGGAAGGAATAACGGGTTGCTTCATGCATCCTTTGTGTCCTTCGTGGTTAGTTTTCTTGGAAATTCCGGTGAATTCAAGGAAATTTTAACGATCAAAAAGTAAATGCTTTTGCCCTGCGCGAGCGTTTGACAGAGCCCCCCTTTTTAGGTATCTTTAACATAATGAAAAAATTAAGCGGCATTCCCGCGTCGTCCGGTATTGCCCTGGGTAAGGCGTTTTTATACCTGGAAGATGATTTCCCCGAACTCCCCCGGTATGCTATTCGGGAAGATCAGGTTGAATCCGAATGGCGGCGGCTTCTGGATGCCATCGACGAAGCGGTCCGGGAGGTTAAGGCCCTGAATGACCGGGCGGTCCGGGAAATAAGCAAAGAACAGGCGGCGATTTTTGAGGCTCAGCTCATGATGCTGGAGGATCCTGATTTTAAGGATCAGATTAAAAACCGGCTGCAAAAAAACCTGAATAATATTGAATGGATAGTCCGGGAAATTTCCTATGAACTGATCCAAAAGCTTGGCGCCTCCGGGGATTCATACCTCCGGGAGCGGGCCGCGGATATTTCCGATGTTTCCCGCAGGATATTAAATAAACTCTTGTCCATAACAAAATTCTCCCTTGCGGATCTGTCCGAGGATGTAATTCTGGTGGTTCATGATCTTTTACCATCGGAGGTCCTGGCCATGAACAAGGAACGGGTCAAGGGCCTGGTAATGGATATGGGAGGCCGTACTTCCCATACCGCTATCCTCGCCCGGGCCTTTGAAATTCCCGCGGTCCTGGGCCTCTCCAGCGCCACCCGGGAGATCAACAATGGAGATATGCTGGTACTCGACGGCAGTATCGGCGAAATTCTGATAGATCCGGATGAAAGAAATTTGAATCAATACGAACAGGCTATTTGCCAATATCATAAAATGTTTGACGGCCTTCTGGCCCTGGGGGAACTTCCCGCCGAAACCCTCGACGGACACCGGGTTTGCCTCAAGGCCAATATTGAGATCCCCGAAGAGGCGGATCAGGTGCGGCGTTTTGGGGCGGAGGGGATAGGGCTTTACAGATCGGAATTCCTTTTCCTCACTTCGGGTTATACCGCGGAGGAGGAGGAACAATTTCAGGCCTATAGCCGGGTGGTCACCGCCATGGAAGGGTTCCCCGTAACTATTAGGACCGTTGATGTGGGGGGGGATAAAATACTCTCCGAATTTCAGGCTACCGATGAAAAAAATCCCCTTCTGGGTTGGCGGGCCATCCGGTTTTGCCTTTCCCGGCCGGAATTATTCAAGACCCAGCTCCGGGCGATCCTGCGTTCCAGCGTGTACGGTAAGGTGGGGATCATGTTCCCCATGATCTCCGGAATTGAGGAACTGGAACAGGCCAAAAAACTTTTGGAAGAGGCCAAAGGGGAATGCCGGCGGCGGGGCCAGCCCTATACCCAGGATATACAGGTGGGTACCATGATAGAGATCCCTTCGGCGGCGATGACCGCGGATATCCTGGCGGAGCAGTCGGACTTTTTTTCTATCGGAACCAATGATCTGATCCAGTACACCCTGGCGGTGGACCGGGGGAATGAAAAGGTCAACTATCTGGCCCAGCCTACCCACCCGGCGGTTTTGCGGCTTCTGAAAAATACCATCGACGCGGCCCATAAAAAGGGAATCAAGGCGGCCATGTGCGGAGAGCTGGCGGGGGATCCCGCCGCTACCGCGCTGCTCCTGGGCCTGGGCCTGGATGAATTCAGCATGACCGCCTCATCCATACCCCAGGTAAAGCGGATTATCCGGGGGGCGGCCCAGGAAAGCTGCCGGATCTTGACGGAGAAAGCCTTGAATTGCTATTCCTATTCCCAGGTAACCGCCCTGGTGGAAGAATGGATGGCCCAATCCTTTTCCCCCGATAGTTTTTCCGGCGCCGGCTGAGATTGTTTCAATATCCGGCTTTTTGAAGCCTCAATTTACAAAATTCCAGGCTCCTTGCGGCCTGAGCTGTTCGGGAGTATTGTCTCATGGAATTTAACGGTGATTTAAAATATCGGAACCTCCCGGTGGTTGTCCTGGCAGGACGGCCCAATGTGGGTAAATCGACTCTGTTTAACCGGCTTTTGCATAAACGCCGGGCCATTACGGATCCTACCCCGGGGGTTACCCGGGATCCGGTCGGGATGGATACCTTTATCGCGGGAAAGCCCCTGCGGCTCATTGATACCGGGGGGTTCAAGTTGGACCGGGAAAATTCCCGGCCCGACGGCTTGGACGGTCTGGATGATCTGGTGGTGGGGCGGACCCTGGAAACCATAGAAGGAGCGGCCCTGGTGGTGCTTATCCTGGAAGCCGGGGTAGTTACCGCGGAGGATGAGGAATTTATCCGTATCCTCAGACCCCTGCAGGACCGTTTGCTGGTGGCGGTGAATAAAACCGAGGGCGGACGCCGGGAGGCGGATGCCTGGAATCTGCTCTCCTACGGTTTTGATCGTATCTTTATGATCTCCGCCGAACACGGGGATAATGTCGGGGAACTTGAGGCGGCCATTATCTCCCGGCTGGATTTTTCCCGGGTGGAACCGGACATGGCTGAAACCCGGCCCATACGGCTCGCCCTAGTGGGAAAACCCAATACGGGAAAATCCACCCTGTCAAACCGGCTTACCGCCTCGGGGGCTTCCATTGTGAGTGATATTCCCGGTACAACCCGGGACGTGGTGGAGGGGGAATTCTTCTATAAAAACAGGCGTTTTTTGGTTCTGGATACCGCGGGAATCCGGCGTAAATCCAAGGTTACCGAAAACATCGAATATTATTCGGTAAACCGGGCCATCAAGACCATGGACGAAGCGGACATCGTGATCCTCCTCATCGACGCCCAGGAAGGACTGGCGGAACAGGACAAGAAGATCGCCGCCCTGGCCCACGAAAAGGGCCGGGGGATCATCCTGGCGCTGAACAAGTGGGACACCATGCCCCCGGTAAAAAACAGTTTTACCGCCGCCTCGGACCGGACCAGGTTTCTCTTTCCCAAGATGGATTACGCCCCCATCGCGGCCCTTTGCGCCCTGGACGGCGCCGGGGTGGAGGAACTGCTCGCGACAGCGGTGCGGATGTACGCGCAGCTCAACAAACGGGTGGAGACGGCCCCCCTGAACCAGGCCCTGGAGCGCTGGCTTGAGGAATACCCCCCGCCCATCGGGCCCCGGACCAGATTTAAGGTAAAATACGCGGTTCAGGTGTCGGACAACCCCGTTAAATTCATCTTTTTTGTCTCCCGGCCCGGGGCGGTGAGTGAAGCCTACGTCTCCTACCTCCGGAACCGGATCCGTAAGGACCTGGGGTATTCCCTGATCCCCGTCGAGATCGAACTCCGGCCTTCGGGGGAAGGCCGGCTCTCCGGAAGATCCCCTTCCCGGTCCAGGGCCTCCGCGGGCAGGAGCCGGAGATGAATTCCTACGGGATAGGGGACGTGGAAGCGCTTTTGGGGCTCAAGGTCCACGTTATCCGGTACTGGGAACAGGAAATACCCCTGGTTCAGCCCAAACGGGATCGTTTCGGCCGGCGGGTATACTCCAACGGGGACCTCCGGATCCTCCTCAGGCTTAAATATCTGTTGTATGACCGTTGTTTCACCATTAAAGGAGCCCGGGAGGAGCTTTTCCGGGAGCTATCCGGTTCCTCGGCGGATCTGCGGGCCCATATCGACGCCCTGCGGTCGGAACTGCTGGAACTGTATTTTACGGTCCACGCCTGGGAACCGGAGATCCGGGGAACGAAACAAGAGGATAATCCCCCGGAATGAGGCAGCCTCCTCCCATGGAAACCCTTTTTCCTCCCCTGGGAGGCGATACCCCTCCCCTTCCGGAGGGGCTTCCCGCGCTCATCGACCGGGTCTTTCCCCTGCCCCGGCGTTTTCAGGCCGGCCTCCCCCGGGATGTGGCGGAGCTTTCCCGGCTCCTTACCAGCGGCCGGGGGGATCGGGACGGCGGTTATCTGGGCAGGCCCGGGCTGCTTTCGGCCTACCTCAGGTACTTCCTGCCCTGGAATGTCTACCGTCTTTGCCGGCTGCTCCCGGCGCTTCCCCTCCCCCTGGCCGCCGGGGACGCCCTGACCGATCTGGGTTCGGGACCCCTTACCCTGCCCCTGGCGCTCTGGCTTTCCCGGCCTGATTTGCGGGGCTTATCCCTGGAATTCCGCTGTCTGGACCGGACCGGGGCGGCCCTGGACGCGGGGAAAGCCCTTTTTTCCACCCTGGCGGGGAAGGACTGCGCCTGGATCATAAAGACCATCCGGGCCCCCCTGGGCGCCCCGGTTCACGGACCCAAGGCGGCCTTGGTTACCGCAGTCAACGTGTACAATGAAATTCCGGAGCAGGGGGCCCTGGGGGCCTTTGCGGGCAAACAGGCCCGGCTGCTTTCGACCCTGGCCGGGGAAGGGGGTTCCATCCTGGTGGTCGAACCGGGGATACCCCGGTCCGGGGAATTTATCACCGCCCTTAGGGGCGCCTTAGGGGAACTGGGCCGCTTCCCCCTGGCGCCCTGCACCCATGGGGGGCCCTGTCCTTTTCCGGGCGGGTTTCTTCCCGGGGGCAGGGGGAAAGCCAAGTGGTGTCATTTCGCTTTTACCGCCGTGGACGCCCCCCGGGACTTGCAAGCCCTGTCCGCCGCCGCGGGATTCCCTAAGGAACGGGCGGTTCTCTCCTTTCTCCTGGCCGGTCCCCGATCCGCTAAGCCCCCGGCGAACTCCGCTTCCCCGCTTTTGGCGCGGATCATCTCCGACTCCTTTCCTTTGCCCCGGACCGGAGAATACGGCCGTTACGGCTGTTCGGCAAAAGGCATGATCCTTATTGCCGGACCCCGGGAGAAAACAGAACCCTGCGAACCGGGAACCCTGCTCCGGCTTACGTCCCCTCCCCGGGAACAGCGGGATCCCAAAAGCAAGGCCCTGATCTTCTCCCTGGAATAGCAAGGAGACCTCTAAAATCTGCCGTTTACAGAGATCCTCCCTATTGCAAAAATGAACCGGCGACTGGCGTCCGGCTTTCAGGGCAACGTCATTTACTTTTCAAAGGCTGGAATTTACCAAAACATTGAAGAATTTTTAACCACCAAGGCGCACCAAGGCGCAGAAGGAAGGAATAATGCGTTGCTTCATGCATCCTTTGTGTCCTTT
>JAITBE010000129.1 GCA_031283755.1 Spirochaetaceae bacterium | reverse complement strand
AGCCTTAGTGGTATACCCGCAGGTGGAATTCGGTCTCAAATCGTTCTCCCGGGCCCAGGGAAACTATCTGTATGGGCATAATACAGGTGGATTGGTACTGATCTGTCATTTTTTCATTGATCCGGCACCGGGTGCGGATGGGGATGATCCACAGATCAAAGGGTCTGCTTGAAAGAAGGCTTACAATCGTTTCATTTTGTAAATCCTGAAATTCAACACCCGTTATGTGGTTCAACTCCCCACAGCCCGGGGGAACCGTCTTTTTTGCCCCCGCATTGACCGTAAGGATCCGTAAACGGGTCTCTCCGTCGCCGGGAAAAGAAAAATCAGTCTGGGGTATAAACTTAAAATCCTGCCCTTCCAAGCCCCGGTTTATCAGGGAATAATGCAGGGTCAGCAGGTCCGTGTTGAGATGGTACTTTTTCTCCAATTCCAAGGTCCCAAAGGGGAGGTCTTCCCGGGGGAGGAGCCGGAAGCATGTCTTTTTTTGGGCTTTGTCTATTTCAGTTACCTGATACTTTTCACTTCCGCAAAAACGGGAACCGGCGAACCGGTTTTCCAGGGCATCTTGGAGGGTAAAATCCCGGGGGAGGAGGCGATCCAAAAAAGCCTCCCGCCGGTAACCATCTTCAACGGAGGATTCCTCCACATAGGGTTCCCGGCGCCGGGAAAAGGTATCCAGATAATTCCACGCCTTGGGAAGATAATCAAGCTCAAAAATCCCCGCCCCTTTGGTTTTGATGTAATAATTAATATTTTTATCCTGAAAAAGATACTCCGGCTCACCATCCAGATCAAAATCAAAGATCATAAGGGAAGGGATAAACGTCCCCTGTTCCCGGGTTGTTTTTTCCGCCTCCAGCAGCGCCTTATATGCGGCGTTCCGAAGGGTATTACAATAAATACCCCCGTCTCCCTCATGATCATAGGTGTTATACCCTTGAGCCTTCCAGAGTTCTTCCTGGGCGTTCCGTTTACGGGACTTATCCCCCCGTAATTGGTTTATGAGTACATGGGTAAACATCATTTTTGAATAAATCCCGTTGGACTCAGGATAGGTAATAAGAAATTGCCGGGACGCGGAACAGGGAAAATAGGCTTTTTTAAAATCCTGATGGGTCTTGAGGAACCGGGCCGGCAGGGTAAGTTCGACAGAAGATTCCATTGCCTGGGAAAGGGCCTCAAAAAATTGATGCAGGGCCGCCTCATAGTTTTTAGGATCCTCAGGCTCCGTAAATATATCCCCGGGAAATACGGAAACAAGCTGCTGTTTATCGGAGGAAAACTCCTTAAAAAAGGTTTCCAATACCAGGGCCGCCTTGTTATGCCGTAATTCGGCGCGTAACCTGCCCGAAAGGGGAAAAACAGTAACCAGTTTCCCTTGATCCTCACTGATACAGGGCCGTAAGGCTTCCTGCTCCCGAACACCCGCCTGGCTAAAAAGGGTATCCTCTAAAAAGGTGTACCCCATACCGCAGGTATTGAGGACCCCGGCCATGTTCTGTTCCCAGGCGGATCCCGAAAGCCAACAACCCTGGGGCCGCTTACCGAACTGCTTGCGGATATAGGTAGTAAGCATCTCAATTTGGCCGATCTTATCCGCCAAAGGAAGCAGGGTCATCATGGGCTCATAAAAACCGCCCCCCAGCAGCTCTATCTGTTTTCGGGAAATAAGATCCAAAATTATCATAAAAAATTCCGGATGGTTCCTCTCTATCCAATACAAAAGGACCCCGGAATAATGGAGCGCCGCGGGGATATTCGGATAGTGATACAGGGTTGAGATAAAGGGTTTTAATTTATTCGTATAGATCCGTTCAAATTCGTCATTTCCCGTTCCATAGGGAATATGATTATGAGAACCAAAAATGAGTCCGGTTTTAGAGGCCATTAATCTTTTCCCTATATTTTCAAATGAGCCTGTTTTAAAATCTGATATTTTGAAACAACCTCAAATGCCATCCTTATTTTAGACTACTTTTTTCCCTCTGAAAAGATTCTTCACTAATAATCAGCTTCCAAATTTTAAATTTTTCATTGAAGGCCAAACAAAACCTACCTGTAAAGCCCCCCAAATTTAATAAACACAACCCCAATGGCAGAAAAAATCAGGGAAAGCAGTCCCATGGATATCAGTGTCAACGGCAGTCCCCGAAGAAATGCCGGAACCGCTTCCAGGGAAGAACTCTTTTGAATTTCTTTGAGGATAAGGATTGCCAGAAGAACCCCCCCGCAAAATCCCAGGGATAAAATCATCACCTCCATCAGGGAAGAAGCCAAGCAGAAGCTCATCACCAGGGCGGCCGGGATCAAGCCGTTATAAGCGGACTGGGGGGTAAATGCTTTGGCCTGCGGCAGGGCCTGGGGGAAAAAATAATTCACCGCCGCTTCAAATCCCATACAAACCAGTACGCTGAGGGGAAAAAACAGCATATATCCAAAAAATCCCAGGTAAAGGGGAACCATTATATAAACGAAAAAAAACCATAAAAAGGGAACGGACAAAAAAAGAATTCCCCCCTGGACAACCGGGAATTCATAGGGCCTTTCCCGGTCTTCATCGTCAAATCCGATATGTTGAATACCCAGGCCAAACTGGAGCATTAAATTGAGAGAAAGACCGGAAGTTATTCCCAAAAAACCCAGGATGCTCATTCAATATCCTCCGCTCTGGAGGCCCTTTTCCGGTAAAACCGGAAAAGGGCAATACCGTAACCCAGCAATAAAAAGGCGCCGGCGGAACTTGAAATTATCCGTAAAGGGATGATCCTCCCCGTATCGTAGTTGAACAGTTCAATAATTCCAAAGGTTCCGCCGGGGATCGAAAGGGAACCAAACCCCAAAGGTTCCCGGATCAGGGCCACGGCAAGGATCAAAACTCCCAGCGTCAGGGCTTCCAGCAGGACCCTGGCCAGGGCATTCTCCGGCTCCAGGGATTCCACCCGGTCTATTATTTCCGATCCGATAAAGGATACCGGCGTCAGGATAACAAAGAGGGTACACTCCAGGGCCAACAGAGGATTCAAAAAATTCAATATCATCAGGTAAAAACTGCTGAAAAGGGCGGATAAAAAAACATGAAGAATCTTTTTTCCCTTTCGCGGCAAAATTGGTTTTCCTAAATAGATTCCTATGACGGTCATACCGTAAACCCAGAGGAGGGAGCCCAGGGTTATCAAGGCAAAGGCGGTACGGCCGGAGGCTATAATAAGAAAAAACATATTCGTCAGGGAAGAAAGGGGCGCATGGATCCCCCAAAACAAATGACTCTGATAGGCTTCTTTCATTTCTTTTCCCTCCGGGAAGCGTCCCGGAACTCCACCGCCTCAATACGCCGGACATAGATCGCCATGATTTCCGGAGAAAGACGATCCGCCATACGGATAGAATTACCGGTCAGAGGCACCAGTTCCTCAACCTTCCCGTCAGGGGAAATCATAGCGGCAAAGGGAACAAAGGTTCCATTGGTAATTATCGAAAAAACCACGGCCCTGCCATTGCTGCCATTCAGGGAAAACCAGCGTCCCTGTTCCGGAGTTAACCGTGGAAACAGGGGGGCTTCTAAGCGCCGGGGATCATCCCGGGCCTCTAATACCATGTTTACCGACCGAATCATCGCCCCGGCCCGGGCGCCCTGGGTACCATACCATAATAACCCTCCTAAAAGGAAGATCCCCAGCAGCCATCCCCCGAAAATCCCCGGTTCTTTAAATCTCGAAATATCGTTGAATTTTATCCACCCCATGGAATCCTCCTCCGGTTAAGAACCCGGTTTTCCATATTCCGGATAAGGGGCATCAGGGCATTAAGGAGAAATATCGCAAAAAAAGCTCCATAGGGTTCATTCCCCTTAAATCTAAAGAGAAACGTAAGGAATCCGCCTAACACAGCGGCAATAAGGGCCCCTAGGTTCGAATTTGGTCCTGTCACCGGATCCGCGGCCAATAAAAAAGCCGCCGCCAGGGTACCGCCGGTCAAAAGGCCAAAGAGTAAATCCCCGTGGCCCAGGGGCCCTCCCAGGGGTAAAGCGCCAAAGATCCTGACAAAAATGGCATAAACTCCCAAAAACACCCCGGGAACCCAGGAACGGTTTACCCGGGATGAGGTAATTATGATGGAACCTAAGAGGAAAGCGGCAAGGCCCCGGTCGGCGATGATCCCTTCCCTGGTCAGGAAAAAAATATCCATATACCCTTCGGATAATTCCGTATGGGTTATAGAAAAGATGGTATTATTCAAAAACGAGGTCAGGGTAATACCCAGGGTATTATCCGCGGCCCCGCTTATTTTCAAAATATCCATGGGAGATCCCAGGGTATCGGAAAAACCCCGGCTGAGATTTTCGGAGAGTACGGCCAGGGGAGAACCCTTCAGGGCATTATCAAACAGTACGGGCCAGGAAAAGCGGATAAAAAACCAGCCCCCCAGGGCGGGATTTACCCAGTTTGTTCCCAATCCCCCAAAACTATATTTAACCACCACCATGGCAAAAACCGCGCCCAGGGCAACAACAGCCGGATGAATGTGATTCGGCAGAAGGAGTGAAAAAATCAATATCGAGGCAATGGTACTTCCGTCTCCCAGGGTCAATTTTTTTGTTTTTAAAAAAACCAGCAATTCCACGGCAGCCGCCGAAGCCGCCGCGACAAAGGCAATAATCAGGGAACGGTAAGAATCGGTCAAGGCCGACTGGAGAATGGTTATACCAGCACAGAGACTCACCCACCACATACGGGCTGTAGTGGAACGGGCAAGATTTATTTGAGGTTTTTCCAAGAGTACCAAATCCTTATGAAACATCGGGATGTCCCCCATATATAGAATTCACGATGGTGGTACTTAAAGGAAGCCGGGAAGGACAAACCACTTCACAACAGCCGCAGCCGTGGCACTCACCGGCCCGTTCCCAGACAGCCCCCCCCTTCTGTTTCGTATGAATACTTTTATATAAAACTTTTGGATCCAATCCAACCGGGCATACCACCCTGCATTCTCCGCATCCGATACAATTTCGAACAGCGGTACCCCCCATCTGTTTCTCTAAAATAGCAAATACTCCATAGGTAGTTTTAACGACCGGTTCATCCAGATCCGCTACAACCCGTCCCCGCAGGGGAGAACCGGTGGCGATCCGTTGAGGCGTATCAATAAAGCCGCCGCATTCCGCGAAAATCTCCCCTATCCGGGTGCCTATCCGTACCTTCATCACCTGGGGGGTTTTAACCGCGGAACCCCCCACCGCCACATACCGGTCCAGAATGGGTTTCTTCAATTTTACCGCGTCATGGATCGCCGCGGCGGTGGCCGGTCCCAGGAACAGCGGAGAACCGAAGTCCAGCCCTTCCCTTTTTTCATAAAGCCGCAGGGCGTACATAAGTTCCCGGCGGTTCCGCTGGGGATACCGGGAACTTACCAGGACCAAGGACAGGGGAAGCCCCTGGGCAACCGATTCCGCTTCGTCGAGAAGTTCGGCTCCCAGTTCTTTTTCTTTATAAGAAACCGCAAAAACAATGCGGGATACCCGGGCAGCGGAAGCGGTGATAATACACCCCTCCACCACCGCCTTTATCCGCTCCCGGCACAATACGTAATCCGCCGCCAGCCAGGGATCGTCGAACACGCAACGGAGCACCAGGGTATAGGGCTCTTTGATGGAATGAAGGGACTTGAGCATATCCGATACGGGACTTCCGACTCCTTCCATTTCCACAATCCCATATTCGGAAATAAGCCGCCGTAATTCAAGAGGGGAAAGGCCCCGCCAGGGAAAAAACTCCTCCCGTTTTCCCAATCGCTCAAAGGACCCCGCCATCCGTATTACCAGTGCGTCGTTGATATGGTTATCGCCCATTTTCCAGGAAACCATACGAACCACCCTTCCGGGAACCGTAGCGTGTACATTCGCCGAACCCGGCCCCTGCCCCCTGCCGACAAGCATCCCCTCGCGAACAAAATCCCCCACGGAAACAATGGGATAGGCCCGGCACCCGGTATGCTGGACCAGGGGTATAACCGAAAGCCCCGGAAGAAAAGCGATAACGCTGCTGTACCGGGGAGGTACGGTCATATCGTCAAAGGAAATTCCCCCTTGGGGAAAAGAATATATTTTCATGCGGCAATCCGTTTATCATTATATACCAATAATCTCTTTTTTTTGCTATGCTTACGCCCTACAGATAAAAAAATCGGGATACAAAAAAACAGGACCATAAAGACCGAGAGCAGATCCCCCGGGGTATAAACCGGTGTTTGGATATGTTTCCGGCGGGTAAGAAAATTCATAAGATCATCCAAGGGAAAAGGGGCGATCTCCTGGGCACGGTTATCCTCGACAACCGAATAATCCCCAATAAGACCATCCTCGGCCCGGTAATACCGCAGATACTCCCCATTCTCCGGGTTATCCCCGCCGGTTCTTAGGGGTCTTAAAGAAAAAGAAGCCTGAAACACGGCATGGGCTTCGTATTCCTCGGAATTTATCATATACTCCTGCCATTCCGTCGAAACCGGCGGTTTACCCTCGGCGGCATAGCCGGGGCCCAAGATCAGGGAAGGCAAAAACAAGGCGCCCAGGGAACCCAAGGCAAAGGGGATCATGATCCGGGAAAACTTGTCTGCCCCCGGGGGGGGGACCGAAATCGGAATCGGTACAAAACGAATATGCCCTATCTTGGCTCCCCCCTTTGATTCCGCCCAGAGGGAGACTCCCAGGATGAGGAAAAATGAAAAAATTCCACCCGCCCCCAGGAATACCGGAAAACGTCCCAGATAGCAGATTGCCCCGTAAATCACTAAAAAGAGGAGGAGCGCCCCCCATTGGGACTTGAAAAACCTTGTTTTTCTATCGATTCTGGTGTAATGCCGGGATATAAAAAATTCCCGAAGGGGCTGCAGAAGCAGCCTCAAAAGGGCGGTGAGGACCGCGGATAGGGCAAATCCCGCAGGCCCCGGATAGGATAAGGCGGCCAACAGGGGGAGGAGGTTTAGCCCTACCCAGGGAACCCCGGAAAGCAGGAGCATCCCCACGGAGGCGGCCGCAAAAAGGACGGCATATATCCACAGGGGCCGGGAAACACCGGGAAATTCCACCTGGAAGGGGATACCCTCTAAGCAAAGGGCCAGACTTTCTTCTATTTTTCCCTGGGAAATCCCCCAAAAATCCGATGAAAGGGGAATAAAGAAAAATCGTTTGCCCCCATGCACAAAAAAAGATTTCAGCCGCCCGGCATATCCATCGTTCCGGGGGTCAAAGGATTCAACCCTATCTCCGTAAGATTCCAGAGATATTTGTACCACTTCCCCAAAGTCATCCCAGAAAACCCATTGGGTTGATTCGGAAATATAATTCCCCCAATTTCCCTCCCCCAATAATTCCCCGATATACCGGTCCTCATAGGAAACATCCAGGGAAAGCACCACATACCCCGCCCCCCCGGGGGACGGAAGGAAGAAATGAATCAGACCGAACATCCCCAACCCCAGAGTTAAGGAAACAAATACCGAAATAATCGCGGATTTTCTAAAATACATAGAACCGGGGACCTATAAAAAAGTATAGGCCGAGGCCATAAAAATACCTAAGAGGGTACCGGCCACCACCTCCAAAGGAGTATGGCCATGAACTTCCTTAACCGGATGGTATTCACCCCCCAGATGTTCAGCCACATTCCGGCTTAATAGATTGATGGCCCGGCCTTGAATTCCTGAAGAACGACGTACCCCAAGGGCATCCCGCATAACAATAACGGTAATCCAAAAAGAAACCACAAATAAATTCGAATTTATTCCCTCCTTAAAGGCCACCGAAGCGGTCATAGCCGATACCAAGGCCGAATGGCTTGAGGGCATTCCACCGGTCCGCCACGCGATAGTCGCCAGAAGTTCCCGGCCATTACGCTTGGGAGATCTCAGAATAGTAACCACCGCCTTAAGTAATTGGGAAAAAAACCAACTTGATACGGCAGATAAAAATATGGGATTCTCAAAAAAGGCCTTAACTGACTCCGCGTTGATGGGCATGGTACCAGACATTATTTAACAATCCCCCAGGATGGCGAATTTGTCAATACAGGAAACCGCATCCTTTTTGCGCTTTCCGGATAAAAGCCCGCTGGGGAGGGGCAATTCCCTGGCGAGGGCTAGACGATCGTGGCCAGAGTTTACGCACGCTTTGGCGTGGCTTTTTTTGTATCACGTCGTGCGCCCCCGCCGGGGAATTGCCCCTCCCCAGCGGCATTAGCCGACAAAGCGCAAAATGGCGCCGGTTGGGCGCGGGAGAAGAGGCCGGGGAACGCACGCTCCCCGGCGGGGCTTTCACCGGAGGGTACATGGGCGGAATGACAAACCCGTGGTATACTAGAGTTATGGCCTTAGAACTTATTACCGGCGCCGATGACGGAGGCCGCCGGTTGG
>JAITBE010000113.1 GCA_031283755.1 Spirochaetaceae bacterium | reverse complement strand
AATCCCCAGGTCTGTTTTGAGATGGACGGGGGCCACCGGTTAGTAGAAGGCCGGGAAGCCCATGATTACAGCTTTGCCTACGAAAGCATCATCGGTTTCGGCGAGGTCGAATTCGTGGAAGAGGACGAAAAAAAGGCCCATGGCCTCAATCTCCTGATGAAGCATCAAACAGGGCAGGACCGGGACTTTGTTTTTGACGAGTCCCGCCTGCGGGCCTGCGCGGTTTACCAGGTAAAGGCCCGGTCCTTCACCGGAAAACGCCGCCCCCTCCCGGTCCAGGAGCTTCAATCGTAACCAGGAGCTTCAATCGTAAGTCTTGCAGGCCTCGGCAATGAGCCGGATAAACCCGGGCCGGTCAATATCAAGGCAGACCGTGGCGTTTGGTTTGGCGTTGGTCCAAAAACGGCGGTCGGCAAAGGTCATGCCGGTGGTGTACTTGCCCTTGGTCTCAATGGAGATATGGTATTCCGCGGTTTTAAAGAGCTCCGGGGCGATAAGAGCGGCCACGGCGCAGGGGTCGTGGAGGGGAGCGCCCGCAAAGCCCTGGGCAATATGGTACTGATAGAAAAATTCCACCAGCTCCGCCACCATGACCGAAACCCGGCCGCCCTGTTTCCGCAGGGCATCGAGATCGCCGGGCATCATCAGCGCCTTATGGCTTACATCCAGGGGGCTCATGATGATGGGGAGGCCGGAGGTAAAAACAATTTCCGCCGCCTCGGGATCGACGAAAATATTAAACTCCGCCGCCGCCGACCAATTACCCGATTCAATACCCCCGCCCATAAGGCTGATCCGGGCGATGTTTTTTTTGACCTCCGGATAGGCGGTAAAAAGAATCCCCAGGTTGGTTAAGGGGCCGGTGGGAACCAGGGTTATGGGTTCAGGACTGTCCAGGATGATCCGCCGCATAAGGTCCACCGCGGGAAGGCGTTCCCCTCCGGGGAATGTACGCTCTTCTTTATAATCGGTTTCCGGGAGTATCGGACCGTCCAGGCCTGATTCGCCGTGAACCGCCTCGGCAACCTCAAGTTCCCGAAACATGGGCTTATCAGCCCCGGCGGCAAGCGGCGGCCGTTTGCCGATATAACTCAATACCTTTTTGGCGTTATTGAGGGTTTTGGCCAGGGTCTGGTTGCCGCCGGTAACGGTAACCGCCTTAACGTCAAGCTTTTCACTGGCAAAGGCCAAAACCAGGGCAATGGCGTCGTCATGGCCGGGATCGCAATCCATGATGATGGGGATTTTTTTCATAGATCTCACGCTCCTTTATGGTTTTTCCGGATAGGTCTCCGTCTCATCAGCGCACTAGAGGGTATCCGGGGAATCCAACACCGCCGGAAGCCGCATGGAGGTTTCCAAATATCCCAGCCGGCGTTTTTTTACATGGATATCCAGAAGGGCGTACCCCTCCTTTTCTTCTACCTTGAAGCCCCGGATGGATACGGAATCCTGCTCGGAAAGTCCCGCTTCGTCGGCGATGGAGCCCCGGATCACCCTTTTTATAATATAAGCGGGAGAAAATATATTGCCCGCCGTGGGGGCCAGAATAAGGCCGAAGAGGGGCGCCGCCATCCGTTCCCGGCTGTCAACCCGGGCGGCCTTGGCCAGGGGGACTTCGGGCCGGGGTTCGGTCATGATCACCCGCCGGATACCGTCGGAAGTTTCGATAGCCACCAGCTCCCCGGGGCGGTTGGGAAAAAGAAGGTCCTGAAAAGCCGGTATAAGCCCCCCTTGGGAGGCCCTTACCTCAGCGCCATTAAGGGTCGTGATCCAGGTTCCTTCAGGAATGTGGTATTCCGAGGCGGGGGTAAAGGGGGCCACATAGATAATCTCCGCCCCCCGGGAGGTCTCGGCTATGGTAAGACCCAGCCAGGGCCGTTCCGCCTTACCTCCCCGGAGCATCCCGGGCAGGGCCGCCGCAAGCCGCTCCGCGGGAACGGCGAAGTTAAGCCCCTGGTATTGTTCAATACCGGCAAAAACGATACCCACCAGGCGGCCTTCCACATCCACCACCGGTCCTCCGGAATTACCGTGGTTCACCGCGGCGTCTATCTGGATCACATCCCCAATTTGAAGCAGCCGCCGGCTCAGGGCGGACACAATTCCGGAAGTAACGGTCTTTTCCAGCCCCACCGGCGATCCTATGGCATAGATGGCTTCCCCCACCGGAGGGATACTCCTATCCACCAGGGAAAAAACATATTCCGGCTTTATCTCGGTCTTAATCAAGGCCAGATCCATGGCCTTATCCCAGCCTATTACCCGGGCGGGGATCCGGGGGCTTGAGGCATCCCCCAAGCGGATATACAGCCGGGAATACCCCTCATAGGCGGGATCCACCTCGCTGGATATGACATGGTAGTTGGTGATCAAAAGACCGGAACTGTCCACAAAAAAAGCGGAGCCTAAAACCCAGTCGGGCAAACCCCGGCCCTTTTCTATACGGTACCCCCGGTCAACCAGGACCGTAGCAACCCCTTTGACCATATCCGTCGCGGTATCCCGGCCCTGGGCATAGCGGCGTAATTCTTCAGGGATGGTCCCTCCCCGCTCTTCCGCGGCGGTGAAAAAAAACGCCGCCGCCCTCCGCTGTTTGACCTTTACCGCCTGCTCCAAAAAAACCAAGGCGTCCTCAAATTCCAGGGGCCGTAATTCATGGGTCCGCAGCGCCGCGAGAAAAGCCTCTAAATAATTTCCCCCGGATAATTTTTCCTTCGCATCCGCCAAAAGAAAATCCGGTTCCATGCCGGTACTTTCCACGGAAATTTCCAACGCCCCAAGGGATCTGGCCAGGGACGCCGCGTCATCCCAGCGTTTTTCCCTGACCGCTCGGGCCTGGGACTCAATAAGGTTCCTGACCGCCGCTTCTTCCAGGGATTTAAGCCTGGACCCGGCCAAAGGATCCTCGACTTCCGTCCCGTAGATACGCCGGTGAATTCCGGCAAGATGTATAGCCCGTTCAGGGTTTTCTGAAACATACTCCTCAATATCGTCCAGCCTGAATTGACCTGACGATTTAAGGGGCATCAACCGTTTTTCCGCCTGGGCGGCGGAAAGGCACCCGCTTAACAATCCTAAAAAGCACAACAGGGAAAGAAAAACTCCTCCCCCCATTCCTGCCCTGACCTTACCTGCCATCCTGAATCCTTTACGGAGGAATTTTGAAAGTCCCCCCGTATTTAAAAAAACCGCGTTTTGAAACCGGTTTACCGGCGGGTGAGCGGAAACTGGCTGCTTCCGATCACCCGCCGCATTAAAGAAGCGGTCCGAACAAGTTTTTCACTTTTTCGGATACCCCGCCTTCCGCTAAAAATTATACTCCCCGCCGGTGAACCAAAGATCCCTTAGCGGGAATCGCAGGACCGGTACGAGATCCGACGGCCCCGCATCAGCCTGCTCATCTAACCCCATCCCGGTTTAAATTCCATGTTCTTTTTATGGTTCCGTCGGGAAAATATTCTTCTCCTGTTTCAAAAATACCGTCCCCGTCCCAATCGCTTTGGGAGGATTCAATACCCGGGAAATAATCCTCCCCCCATACCCAGGGCTCCCCTCCGGAGGCGGTCTCTTGGGGAGGGACCCTTCGCAATGAATCAAAAGACAAATTACGCTCGGAAAGGGAGGAAAGGTCCTCCCGAAACCGCCGCATGGTCTCCATCCGTCCGTCAAGATCCAGATCTACCCGCTGGGCCGCGGGCCGGCCGGACCTAAATTCGGTTTCCGAAACGATTTGTTCATCCAGAAACTCCACCGCCCTTTGGGGTATGCCCCGGTCAAAATCCACCCGTTCCAGGGCCTTATCAAAATTGCGCCCGGGCCTTTCTATATAAAGGGAAAAAGACACCAGGGTATGCCGGGTTATCCGGCTCGCCAGGGGATCCCTCTCAGGAAGGGAACTCCCCGCAAAATCAATGAATATGACGGGGGAATAAAAAAATTCAAAGGGCCGGGGCACGTATTTTATCCCTTCCAAAAAGACAAGCCGCACCGCCGGGTATTGTTCCCAGTGTACCACCCCCTTAATCCGGTCCTCGTCCTTTACCGGATAGGCAAAGGCTTCCCCCCTGGGGTCTCCGGAAAAGGCCGGAGCATGAGGAGAAACCACCAGGATCCCTTGTTCCGGTACTCCCTGGTTAAAGGAAATCAAAAGCTCCGCAAGCCCGTCCTGATCCGGATCATAAAAATAAGACTCCGCAAGCCCCCCGGAAAAAGAGGTTTTGGCTTCAGGGTATCCATCCTGATCCCCGTCATCCATAATAACACCGGAAAAGGCCGAAAGGTTTCGGCTAAAACGATCGCGGCTCTCGGGGGTACGGAGAAGTTCCCAGACGGAAAGCAGGAGGGCCCGGTCCACCATAAGTTCTCCGGGCTTTTGGGAAGAAATTAAAAACCGGGGAAAAAAAAGCTCATTCATAGCCTGATCTTCATCAATAAGCCCAAGCTCCAGGGCCGCGGGAATTGAAGCGGGGTTGGGTTCTCCCACGGCCCGGTAGGCCGCGACGAACCGGCGGGCCATATCAAGATCGGCGATAAAGGGAACCGCCGCATAGGCCAGCTCCCCGTCCATCTCTAAAAGCACCGGCAGCCGGCGGAGGGCAACAGCGATCAGGGACTGCTCGTTTGGTTCATTTCCCCCGGGATATAATTCCGGGGTATGGCTGGATTGGGGATAACGGGACCGAAAAAACTCAAAAAGGAGCCGGACCGGTCCGGGGTCCCAGGGGTATTGCTCCAAAGCCATCGCCGCGGTCCGGCGGAAACCCTCCCTATCTCCCAACCCTTTAAGGGCGGAGAGGCGGAGCTTGATCTGATCGGCTCCGGGAGGAATACGGCTTAGGACCCTGAGCGCTTCGGTAAAAGACCGCAGAATAATCAGGGTTTCCGCTTCCAGGAGCATCGCCGCGTCCGCCGAATAGGTATACCACCGGTCCGCCTCAAGGCCGCGGCGCAAGGCTTCAAGCACCGCCCCTTTCGGGGCCTCTTCGTGAAACCGGACCCGGGCCAAAAGGTAGGAAAGGTCCGAAGAAACATCGGCAAAATCCGCCGCCCGTTCCAGAACTTCCCGGGCCTCCTTCCAACGGCCTTTGTCTATGGCCCGCTCCGCCCATAGGACATATTGTTCCGCCATGGCCGCATCCCCCTCGGGGGGGACCTTACCATATTGCTGGGCATATCCTGGGGCGGCAAACACCAAGATAAACCACAAACCTAAAAAAAAGAGACGGCGGATCATCTTAGCCTTCCGAGGGGGACTCCCCTTTTTCGGAGAGACTCCCCTTTACCTCTGTTCCGGGGAGGTCCCCCTGGCTTTTCCGGAGAAGAGAATCATCCCGGTCCCGGGGGGGCAGTCCCAGAAGAACCCGTACCTCGTCGTCGATGAGGGTTTCCCGAATTATCAGGGCGTTGGCCAGCTGTTCCAGCTCATCCTTATGGCTTTTTAAGATGTTCTCCGCGGAATCCTTTGCGGTGTCTAATATCTTTTTTATGGCCCGGTCGATATTCTGGGCGGTCTCCTCGGAATAATCCTTGTGCCGGGCGATTTCTTTCCCCAGGAATATGGGTTCTTCCTCCTGGCCGTAGGTTACCGGGCCCAATTCATCGGCCATTCCCCATTCACAGACCATACGCCGGGCCATATCCGTGGCCTGTTCAAGGTCCTGTTTGGTTCCCGTGGTGGTCTCGTTGTAAAAAAGCCGTTCCGCCACCCAGCCGCCGTAACAGATCGCGATCCGGTCCATGATCCAGCCTCTGGTACGGCTATAGCTATCCTCTTCCGGCAGGGACATGGCCATTCCCAGGGCCCGGCCATGGGGAACAATGGTTACCTTGTGAAGGGGATCGGCGTTTTTGAGGAAATAGTGGAGCATGGCATGACCGGCCTCGTGGATGGCGGTCATCCGCCGTTCCTTCTCCGATATAGCCAGGGTCTTCCGGGCAACGCCCATGAGAATCTTATCCCGGGCTTCCTCAAAATCGGGCATTTCCACGGTACCTTTATCCTTCCGGGCGGCAAAAAGGGCCGCTTCATTGACCAGATTGGCAATTTCCGCCCCGCTCATCCCCGGGGTCGCCCGGGCTATCCGGGCCAGCTCAACATCCTGGGCCAGGGGAATTTTGGCGGCATGGATCTTGAGGATCGACTCCCGCTCCTTAATATCGGGCATGGCCACCACCACCTGCCTGTCAAAACGGCCGGGCCGGAGCAGGGCCGGGTCCAGCACATCCGGGCGATTGGTGGCGGCCAGCATGATAACCCCGTCCTTGGAGTCAAAACCGTCCATTTCCACCAAAAGCTGGTTCAGGGTTTGCTCCCGCTCGTCGTGGCCTCCCCCGTATCCCGCTCCCCGGGTCCTGCCTACGGCGTCCAATTCATCAATAAAAATAATACAGGGAGCGTTGCGCCGGCCCTGCTCAAAGAGGTCCCGGACCCGGCTCGCCCCGACTCCGACGAACATCTCCACAAAATCGGAACCGGACATATGAAAATAGGCCACCCCGGCCTCTCCGGCCACGGCCTTGGCCATGAGGGTTTTCCCCGTCCCGGGCATACCCACCAGGAGTACCCCCTTGGGGATCCGGGCCCCCATTTTGGTGAACTTTTGGGGTTCTTTAAGGAAGGCCACCACCTCCTGCAGCTCGTACTTGGCGTCATCCTGCCCGGCCACATCGGCAAAGGTGGTTTTTTTCCCCTCGTCCTGATACCGCTTTGCCCGGCTTTTACCAAATTGAAAAGCCTTGTTT
Organism: Spirochaetaceae bacterium; assembly: GCA_031283755.1. Lineage (GTDB taxonomy): Bacteria > Spirochaetota > Spirochaetia > Treponematales > Breznakiellaceae > JAIRMO01. The sequence continues at coordinate 3,198 of JAITBE010000113.1, read as the reverse complement.
CCCGATCCCTGCATGTTTCTGAACATGATCCAGATAAAACCAAACCCGATAAGCCAGGGAAGGAATTCCAGGAGGATCCGCCAGGGGCTGACCCCGGTAGCGGCCCCGGATACATTGATGTTTTTCGCCCGCAGTTCCGGCAGCAACCCCGGGTCCTGGTAGGGAATCAGGGTTTTAAAATAGGATTTATCCCGCAGGGTCCCCTCAATGATGCTATTGTCGTGGATGGTAACCCCGATAACCTCATTCATCTCCAGATAAGTCGTAAAAGCCGAATAGGGGATCTCCCGAATAGTCGGAGCCTTGGGTTTAAAAAAATAGGCAAGAAAAAGGCCCACCATGATAAGAAAAAATATCAAGGCAAAACGATTGGGCCGGCCGGTCTGCAAAGAAGGCCGAGGCGGCATATTGTTATTTTGATCATTAAACATCAGTACCCCCGGCAAGGGAAAAGAAAAAAACCGGCTGCCCCTGTTCTCCGATCTCTTTTTCCCTGCACAATAAAATCACCGGTCCATCCCGGTCCAGGCCGATTACCGCGGCCGTACCTTCCACATCCCCGATGTTTATAATATCGGTATACTCCGATCGGGGCATCCTATCAAGGGCTTTTTTAACGGACCGTTTTCGTCCTTTTACGATAATAACATCGTCGTGAAAATTTCTCCGTATTACCAGGGGAAGAAGGGCAAAAAAACCTTTTCCCCCTTCCCCGGAACTAGCCGTTTCAATGATAAACCCCTTTAGCTTATAGCGTCCCGGCTCTTTAATCAACCGTGAAAACCCCGCCTCATATCCCCCCTCTGGGGAAAGGGCCGTAATTCTATTCCCCCGGTCTTCTATCCGCAGGGGCCCCGCGTCCAGGGCGGAAATACCCCCCCGGGCAAAAAGCCGGATAACCTCCCGCCGGGGCACCCCGGTCCGCCGGACCCTGTCCGGGTTAAAGCCGGCCGTCCCGGCATCCCGTTCCTCCGTTTTCAGCCGATCCGCGGCTAAAAACAGGGTCTCCTCCCGGATAATTTCCGGCGCCGTAAAAAAATCTTCCCGGGAAAGGGAGAGGGCCCGGACCCCGGCAGGCTCCCAGGGAAGCCCGCCGCGGGCAGCGGCGGTAATAAAGGCCGCCGCGAAACCTTGGGTTTCCCCAAGAGTCAGGAGGGATCTTTGCCAGAAGGGGAACAACTCATCCAGGATGGGGATGAGCCTGTTCCGGATCCGGTTCCGCAAAAAACGGTTATCCGCGTTGGTAGAATCGGTTCGGTAGGAAAGGTTCCGGTCCTCCAAATAACGGAGTACGGCGGATCGCTCCTGATTCAGGAGGGGACGAAACAAACGGCCCCGGGATCGGGGTATACCGGCCAAGCCCGCCGGGCCTGCCCCCCGCAGGAACCGCATCAGGATCGTTTCCCGGAGATCGTTCCGGGTATGGGCGGTGAGGATCCGATCCGCCCTGATCCGCCGGGCTTCCCGGTTCCAGGCGGCATGGCGGTAAAGCCGCGCCGCACCCTCGAGCCCAATCCCCCGCTGCCGGGCGGCTTCCGCCACCCTTCCCGGAGGGATGGAAACAAACCTGAAGGGTATCTCCAGAGAGACGCAGAGCTTTTTGACCCACCGGGCATCTCCCCGGCATTCCTCCCGGGACCGAATCCCATGGTCCACATGGAGACAAAAAAGGTCAAACCCTAAATTCCGCCTCAGAGCCGACAGGGCGGCCAACATCGCGGTGGAGTCGGCGCCCCCTGAAACAGCCGCCAGCAAACAACAGCCTGTCCGGACCACTGTCTTGAGTTCCCGGGCAACCGCTTCTTCAAAGGTATTCATCACCCGGCCGTTATCCCCAAAACCATCCGCCCCGGAGAAACAAAAGGTCTTGACCGTATGCCCTATCCCGAACCAGGCCGGACCCCTCCGGGGGCTTTAGGATTTTGCCTCAGCCTCAGGGGCCGCGGCAGCGGCAGCGGTCTCTTCTTCCGTGGAGGGAACGGTTTCAGCTTTGGCGAATTTCACCAGGGCTACCACCTGGTCGCCCCCTGAAATAAGCCGCACCCCCGAACCCAGGGCCAGATCCCGGACGTGGATCGACTGATTCACCTTGAGGTCTGAAACATCCACATCGATCCGTTCGGGAAGATCCTTGGGGAGACATTCCACCTCAATATCGTGCAGGGGAGATTCCAGGATACCCCCCTCCCGAACCCCTATGGGATTCCCATGGATATGTACCGAAACCCGGGCCCTCAGGGTGGTATTACTTTCTACCTCGTAAAAATCCACATGCAGGACCTTTCCGTCGGTGATATTCCGCTGGGTATCCTTAACAAAAGCATCGTGGGTCTTTCCGTCTACCTCAACTTTGACGATGGTACTTTCAGAAATACCCTTAACCCCATGGATAAACTCCAGGGCGTCCAGATCGATGGACAGGGCCTGGCCCGAGTGTCCGTAGATTACCGCCGGAATACGTCCGGCATGGCGGATCCGGCGGGCATCCCCGGAACCTGTGTTGGCCCTGTTCCGGGCCGCAAAAACAACCTGACTCATTGCTGCAACTCCTCTTAAAGCCCCTCTAATGGGCCGTGTTATGCTTTTCCTGGGACGACAGGGTTCACCCTCCAGCCCTCAACTTCCTGTTTCGGGCTTCCGGGCCGGGGTCCGGCCCTGCCGGCGCCATCCATGGCGCCTTTTCCTCGCATTCGCTCGGCGGGCCGTACCCTTCGAACCCTGCATTTCCCGCAGGGACTACCTTTCCTGGGACGACAGGGTTCGAACCTGTGCATGCCGGAGCCAAAACCCGGTGGCTTACCACTTGCCTACGTCCCAATTATAGACGCCCCTAAAAAATCAATTTGGAGGCGCCCATATTTCTAAATCTCTACAGAAGGATCATCCTGAACATTTCCGGAATCGTATTTGTCCAGAATCTTCTTCTGTAATTCCGCACGGAATTCGGGATGAATCGGATGGGCCACATCCTTGTATTCTCCTATCCTCGTCTTCCTGCTTGGCATGGCGATGAATACACCGCTTTTACCCTCAATGATTTTTACATTATGAACTACAAAGCAGTCATCAAATGTAACCGTTACATATGCCTTTAATTTACCCTCACCGGCCACTTTACGGACCCTAATGTCGGTTATCTCCATGGCGCTTCTCCTTTTTTTCGGTCCAGGTTAACATAATATTATTGTAATACCGCAT
>JAITBE010000094.1 GCA_031283755.1 Spirochaetaceae bacterium | reverse complement strand
CGGAGCTCTGCTCCGGGAGGCTCATTATTGGACTGTTTTAAAATGCCGAATTTTGAAACAGTCTTATTTTAAATACAGGGGCCGCTCTTCGTATTTGGTGTGGAGCAGTTCATGGGCCTTATGACCGGTGGGTTCCCCCAGGAATTCATCATACACCAGTTTGATATTGGGATTCTGATGGGAACACCGGTAGGGTGCCTTCTGATCATCCTGGTAGAGCCCCGCGCTGCGTTTGGAACGGATCTCGTCGGTACAGCCATAGGGTTGTCCGCCGCCGCCTATACAGCCTCCCCGGCAGGCCATAACCTCCACAAAATGGTAGGGGATTTCCTGTTTCGTATCCCGGGCGGACCGGATCCGGTCCAAAACCGCGGCGATATTACCCATCTGGTGGGCCACGGCGATACGGATCCTGGTACCATTTTGGAAATCCACCTCCGCTTCCTTTACCCCCTCAAGGCCCCGGACGGGGGTGAAATTGACATCCCCTAATTCCTTTTTGGTCACGAGGAAATAGGCGCTCCGCACCGCGGCCTCCATAACCCCTCCGGTAACTCCGAAGATGGTACCCGCCCCGGTATAGGGCCCCAGGGGATTATCCGCTTCCTCATCATCAAGTTTAAGGATCTCGATCCCCGCCTGTTTGATCATCCGGGCCAATTCCCGGGTGGTGATGGAAATGTCCACGTCATCCCCGTGGCCGGCGGATCGCATATCCTGGTTCCGCTTGGTTTCCCATTTTTTAGCGGTACAGGGCATGATCGAAACGGAGAAGATCTTATCCGGGTCTATTCCGGCTTTTCCCGCCCAGTAGGTCTTGATCATGGCCCCCATCATCTGTTGGGGGGATTTGGCGGTGGAAAAATTTGGTATCATGTCGGTATAATATTTTTCCATATAATCAACCCAGGCTGGACAACAGCTGGTGATGAGAGGGATATCCCCCCCTTGGGTGAGCCGCTTTACCAACTCCGTCCCCTCCTCCATGATGGTGAGGTCCGCGGAAAAGTTGGTGTCAAAAACGGTCTTGAACCCAAGACGCCTCAGGGCGGCATAGATTTTTTTGGTTATCAGGGCCCCCGGTTCCAGGCCGAATTCCTCCGCCAGGGCCACCCGGACCGCCGGGGCAATCTGGACCACCGGATGGACATCGGCGTTTTGCAGGGCGGCCCATACTTTGACGGTGTCGTCCCGCTCGTAGATAGCCCCCACGGGGCAATGGGCGGCGCATTGGCCGCACTTGATACAGGGACTTTCCCCCAGGGGGGTGTCCGCCGCGGAGGCGATCCTGCCCTTGATACCCCGGCCGAGGAATTCCAGGGCCCAGACATTCTGCATCTCCTGACAGACCTTGACACAACGGCCGCAGCGGATACATTTTTCGGGATTAAGAATAATGGCCGGATTGGAGTCGTCAATGGGCAGGTTGTTGGATATCTTCCGGTAGGGAACTTGCCGGATACCGAATTCCGCCGCCAGGGTCTGGAGTTCGCAATTACCGTTCCGGGGGCACTGGAGGCAGTCATTGGGGTGGTTGGACAGGATCAGTTCCACCACGGTACGCCGTACCGCGATGATCTCCGTGTCATGGGTAATGACACTCATGTTTTCCGTCACCGGGGTGGTACAGGCCCGGACCATCTTGGGGGAACCCTCCATACGGACAATACAGATACCGCAGGACGCCCAAGGGGGAAGGTCCGGATTATAACAGAGGGTGGGGATCTTAATATTGATCTTCTTGGCCGCATTGAGGATGGTGGTTCCTTCCTCCACCTCCAGGGGAATGCCGTTTATTTTCAGGTTAATCATTACTACTCCTTTACTTCTTGTTAACCGCGCCGAATTTGCAGTTCTTAAAACACTCACCGCATTTGATACACTTGGACTGATCGATGGTGTGGGGCTGTCGTTTTTCTCCGGTAATACAATTTACAGGACAACGCCGGGCGCAAAGCCCGCATCCGATACACTTTTCCGGGTTGATCTCGAAGATCACGAGGTGCTTACACTTCCCGGCCCGGCACTTCTTGTCCCGGATGTGTTCCATGTATTCATCCCGGAAATTCTTTACCGTGGACAGGGTGGGATTTGCCGCGCTGCCTCCGAGCATACAGAGGGAAGCCTTGGTCATGGCCTTGCCGATATTTTCAAGCTTATCCAGGTCTTGTTCTTCACCGTTACCCCGGGCGATCTTTTCCAGGATATTGAGGATCTGGGTGGTACCGATCCGGCAGGGGGAACACTTGCCGCAGGATTCATCCACACAGAAATCCATGTAGAACCGGGCCACATCCACCACACAATCGTCCTCGTCCATGACAATCATGCCCCCGGAGCCCATCATGGAACCCATGGCGGTGAGGCTTTCGTAGTCAATGGGGGTGTCCAGAACCTTTTCGGTGAGGATTCCCCCGGAGGGGCCGCCGGTCTGGACTCCCTTGAATTTTTTCTGGTTTTTGATACCCCCGCCGATTTCAAAGATAATCTCCCGGAGGGTAGTCCCCATGGGAACTTCCACCAGCCCCGAATTCTGAACCTTTCCGGTTAGGGCGAATACCTTGGTACCCTTGGATTTCTCCGTACCGATGGCGGCGAGCCAGCCGCCGCCCCGGGTCATCACCACCGGGATATTGGCCAGGGTCTCCACGTTGTTGATCACCGTGGGCTTGCCCCAGAGCCCCTGGGACGCCGGGAAGGGGGGTTTGGGAACGGGCATACCCCGCTGTCCCTCCAGGGACTTGATGAGGGCCGTTTCCTCCCCACAGACAAAGGCTCCGGCTCCCAGGCGGATCTCGATGTCAAAATCAAACCCGGATCCCAGGATATCTTCACCCAAAAGGCCGTAATTTTTGGCTTGCTTCAGGGCTATCTGAAGCCGCTTGATGGCCAGGGGGTATTCCGCCCGGATATACACATAACCCTGGTGAGCGCCGATGGTTTTACCGCAGATGGTCATGGCCTCGATAATCGAATGGGGATCTCCCTCGATGGTGGACCGATCCATATAGGCGCCGGGGTCTCCTTCGTCGGCGTTGCAGACCACGTATTTGATGTCCCCCGGAACCTTACGGGTCAGATCCCATTTAAGCCAGGTGGGGAACCCCGCGCCGCCCCGGCCCCGGAG
>JAITBE010000076.1 GCA_031283755.1 Spirochaetaceae bacterium | reverse complement strand
GCTCGTTCGATAGGAAGTTTATAGTACCATCTGGTTTAATACCAAATTTTTGTGGGCATTGCGTCATTTGAGCCGGAGCAAGCGCGAACCGAAGGTTCGACGGGGTATTAAACCAGACTCTCGAATAAGTTTTGACAAGCAGCGCTTGTCAAAACTTATTCCGCTTCTATCCCTTGCGCGGCGGTAACCGCCATTGGCTAAAGCGCCGTCTGCTTTCCCTGTATTTTCGCCCAGGTATCCCGAAGCCCCACGGTCTTATTGAAGACCGGCTTGGCCGGGTCACCGGGACCTTGCCCGGCCGGGCCTGGTTCCTGAAGGATCGGTTTATCCTTTACAAAGTAGCCCAGCCGTTCAAACTGGAACCGGTCCCCCCCGGCGGCGCGGGCCAGGCAGGGTTCGCCCCAGGCCCCGGAAATTATGTCCAGGGAATTGGGGCTGAGGTTGTCCAGAAAATCTCCCCCCGGGGGGATCTCCATGGGCCGCTCCTTGGCAAAGAGGTGATCGTAGATCCGCACATCCAGGGGAACGGCCCGGTCCGCGGGTACCCAGTGTATGGTGCCCTTCACCTTGCGGTTATCCGCCGCGTTTCCTCCCCGGGTGGCGCTGTCGTAGGTACAGCGGACCGCAGTGATCTTCCCCGTTACCGGGTCCTTGTCAAAGCCCGTACAGGTAACGATATAGGCGTACCGGAGCCGGACCGAGTTGCCCGGAAAAAGCCGGTGGTATTTAGGCGGGGGCGTTTCCTCAAAATCATCCGCTTCGATCCAGAGTTCCCCGGAAAAGGGGATGCTCCGCTTCCCCGCGGATTCGTCCTCGGGGTTGTTCACCGCCTCAAGTTCCTCCACCTTGCCGGCCTCCCAGTTTTCGATGATGAGCTTCAGGGGCCGCAGCACCGCCATGACCCGGCGGGAATGTTTGTTCAGGTCTTCCCGGAGGCAGTATTCCAGAAAGGCGATGTCCACCATACTGTCGGTTTTGGCGATTCCAATCTGGGAGATAAAGCTCCGGATGGCCTCGGGGGTATAACCCCGCCGGCGCAGCCCTGCCAGGGTGGGCATCCGGGGATCGTCCCAGCCGGACACGTATTTTTCCTGGACCAGCCTGAGGAGCCAACGCTTGGACAGCACCGTATAGGTCAGATTGAGCCGGGCGAATTCGATCTGCCGGCTGGGGAACACATCCGCCTCCCGGATAAACCATTCGTAAAGCGGCCGGTGGATCTCGTATTCCAGGGAACAGAGGGAATGGGTGATCCCCTCCTTTGCATCCGATAGGGGGTGCTGAAAGTCGTACATGGGGTAGATACACCAGGCGCTCCCCGTCCGGTAATGGGTTTCCCGGCGGATCCGGTACATCACCGGGTCCCGCATGAGCAGGTTCGGGCTGGTCATGTCGATCTTGGCCCGCAGGGTTTTGGCCCCGCCGGCAAATTCCCCGGCCCGCATCCGGGCAAAAAGGTCCAGGTTTTCCTCCACCGGCCGGTCCCGCCAGGGACTGTTCCTTCCCGGGGGGGTTTCGGTAATATGGTTTTTATCCACCACCGCGGTGCCCCGGTATTCGCTGATCTCCTCCTCGGAAAGATCATCCACATAGGCCTTGCCCTTTTTGATGATCTTCACCGCGAGGTCGTAGAGGTATTCGTAATAATCCGAGGCATAGTATTCCCGGTCCTCCCAATCAAAACCCAGCCACTTGATATCCCTCTTAATGGCCTCTACGTAGGAAATATCCTCTTTCTCCGGGTTGGTATCGTCAAAACGGAGGTTGCACTTCCCCCCAAATTGCTCCGCCATGGTAAAATCCACCGCCATGGCCTTGCAATGGCCAATATGGAGCCAGCCGTTGGGCTCCGGGGGAAACCGGGTGTGTACGTAGGTAAAGCGGCCGGCTTTAAGGTCTTCCTTGATGAATTCGCTGATAAAATCGGAAGAAGGCGAAGGGTCTTTTTCGTGATCTGTTTTCGTTTCCATTACGTACTCCCCGGTTGCCATACGGCATATAGGTATGGGAATTGACAGGTGGATTTTTCAAAATTACCTATTTTGAAACAGCCGCTCTTAAAAATTCGTTAAATAACATAGCCCTATCAGTAATACGGCCCGTAAACACTCGTTGTCCGAGGCCTTGTCAAGACAGCCTATCTGCCCTCCGTACCACCAAAAAAGGCCCATCTGGAGATCAATTCGGAAGGTATACTCGGTAAAATCATCCTTATGACTCTGGGCGCCAAAGAAGAGATAGGCCAATTCTTCCAGGATACCGCCAAAATCTTTAAGGGCCCTATGGTAATCCCCCGCTTCTATCCCGGCGATAAAACCCGGAAGCCGGTCCAAAAGTTTTTCTTTGCGGATCTCATCGGCCTTTTCAACCCAGGTCTTCTGGATAAGAAGATCCAGGTTGTTCTGAAAATGCCGTAGAAGCTGATGTATGGTTTTATCGGATTTAGTCGTCAGGATACGCTTATAATCGGCGCCTATACCCACTATTTCGGCAAAATCCTCGGCGGCGCTTATGGCCGGTCCCTGTCCCGGGGAAAAACCCTGGGGAGGGAACAAAGTTTCCGCCACTTTCCGGTATTCAGCGGGGATGGCATTATTTACACCCGGAGGACAAGCATACATACCGTAACCATGCTAAGAAAATGAAAATATGTCAAGTTCCCGGATATTCAAGTGTCAACGACCGGTGGTCTACGGCCACTGGAAATTCCCTCGGCTACCACTCCCGGGGTTTGAATCCCTCCGGTACCGCTATCACCGCTGTTTCCCCGGATTGTTCAATCACGAAAAGGCCGCTCTTTATGGCAAAGGGCTTTACCTCCTCGGGTATAATTCCCCCCGCCGCCGCTCCCAAGAACTTCCGCTTGTCCCCGTGTTCGTCGGCATAGCGCCGCAGTTTCTCCATCCGCTCAAGGTGCTCCTTGACGTCATCTACGGTTAACTTTGACTTCACCTCCACCGCCAGGGCGGTACTGCCGTTTTCAAGGAAGATATCAAATTCGGCCAGGAGGGAATTATCGGGATACTTGATAACCACATCAAGACTGGTCTTCGAGAAGGCGAATCCTCGTTCATTGAATTTACCCACGAGATTGGAAGCCACAAGGTTTTCGACTAATTCACCGAGCCGGCTGCCCAATTTACTGATCTTGCGCTCCGTTTCCTTGGACTGAAGGGCTATTTCCTTGAACTGGCGGTCTGTTTCCTTGGACTGGAGGGCTATTTTCTTGAATTGACGGTCTGTTTCCTTGGACTGAAGGGCTATTTCCTTGAACTGGCGGTCTGTTTCCTGAAACCGGCGATCTGTTTCCTGAAACCGGCGATCTGTTTCCTGAAACCGGCGGTCTGTTTCCCGGAACAGGGCCCAGATATCCTCAACGGTAAGACCCTGAACAGGCTGATGCTCTGATATATCCATAGTATTATCCTTACTCTAATTATACCCATAATCGGGAAGAAGGTACAGCTCGCGGAGCCGCGTTGCCCTCGCCGGCAATGCTCAGCTTCAAAAAACGCTTTTTTTTGTATTTTTTTTAATTTTTTTTCAAAAAATCGTGATTTCCGGACCAAAGTGTGATATAATTATTGGTATAGTTTTTTAACAAAAAAACATAGCGGCGGGCCATTGCCTGGCCGCAACCTATATCGGGGCTCTAGAAAGAGGGACCCCGGGGCAGCGCTACACCGTGACAAAGTGACACTGCCGCCGGGGCTGCACTTACGCATTAGTAATTATAGCCGGGTCCGGCAATAATAACAATGTGTAAGTCCTCTTTTTAAGCTCCGGCGCCGTATGACGCCGGAGACGCTTGGAATTTGGCGGTTTGACGTGTTGAAGCGCGGCAAACCGCTGGTCCGGGTGTATATACTTAAGGAGGACTCTATGAAAAAGGGTCTTATTTTCGGACTTATTGCGGTATTATCCGCAGCTTTCCT
>JAITBE010000038.1 GCA_031283755.1 Spirochaetaceae bacterium | reverse complement strand
TCGGTAAAGGCCGCCTGTTCAAACCACATAGTAATCCTTCCTTGCCGTTTAGTATGAAACCCAAGATATCCCCTTAAGGCATCGCTAAAGATACCGCAACGTTCCGCTGTACAAAAACTTATTATATTATTTATGAGAAGCCTTGAAAACCCCAGGGCAAAAGCATTTCCTTTTTGATCGTTAAAATTTCCTTGAATTCACCGGAATTTCCAAGAAAAACTAACCACGAAGGACACAAAGGATGCATGAAACAACACGTTATTCCTTCCTTCTGCGCCTTTGTGCGCCTTCGTGGTTAAAAATATTCTTCAATGTTTTGGCAAATTTCAGCCTCTGAAAAGTAAATGCAGTGGCCCTGAACTGTGTACTATTTTGGCTGATCTTTTTATAGTATATTTATAATATGGCGTATATAGACCGGATAAACAGGAAGCTGCAGAAGCAATTCGGGGACAAGGCGGCCGCGCGGGAGGATGACGGGTGTCTGCTGCTTGAGGGGGAGCTTGAAAACTGGGCCGATGTTGTGCGGGCCGGGACCTTGGCGGTGTCAAAGCCGGGGCTGTTCAAAAAACCGCGGTACCGGGGCCTGGTGAATAACATCCGGTTTTCAGGGGCCGAAATTCCCCCTATGCGGCTCCCGGTGTTACAGGACGCTTCCCTGGAGGGGGCAAGCCCCGATGTACTGGTTTTAGGGGCGGGGATTTCAGGCTGCGCCATAGCCAGGGAACTGGCCCGGTATAACGTGAAGATACTCCTGGTTGATAAAGAACATGATGTGGCCAAACATGCCTCCAGCCGTAATGACGGCATGGTCCATCCCGGGATAGACCTCCGGAAGGGCAGCCGGAAGTACCACTATAACCGCCGGGGGAACCGCATGTACGACCGTATTACCCGGGAATTGGGCCTTGATTTTGAACGTACCGGCCAATATCTCTGTTTCAGCAGCCCCTGGCTTAAGCCCCTCCTGTACCTCTCCCTGCTTTACTGGAAGTGGCTGGGGCTCGAGGGGGTCCGGATAATCGGTAAAGAGGAACTCCGCCAAAAGGAACCGGGGCTGCGGGAAGATCTGGTTACGGCCCTCTTTTTTCCCTCCGCGGGCATTGTTTGTCCCTATGAGCTGACCATAGCCTATGGGGAAAACGCGGTCCAAAACGGGGTAACCCTGAGCCTGGATACGGCGGTGGTGAGGATGACCGTGGAGGGGGGGCGGATCACCCAGGTAAAAACCAACCGGGGGACGGTTTATCCCCGGGTGGTGGTGAACGCCGCCGGGGTATTTGCCGAGGATATCGCCGCCATGGCCGGGGACCGGTTCTATTCAATCCACCCCCGGCGGGGGACCAATGCCATCCTGGACAAAAAGGTCGGTTCCCTTCTGGTCCGTACCATTGCCAGTAAAATCGGCGCTTCTTCGCTGAACGCCCACACCAAGGGGGGCGGTATGGTGCGAACCGTCCACGGAAACCTTTTGGTGGGTCCCGACGCGGTGGAAACCTTCGAGAAGGAGAATTTCGCCACCGGCGCCGCGTCTATCGAGGCTGTTTTTACCAAATTTAAGGCAACGAGTCCCGGCCTTTCCCCGGGACAAATCATCACCTATTTTACCGGGGTCCGGGCCCCCACCTACGAAGAGGACTTTGTGGTGTGTAAAGGGATCCGAACCGTCAACCTGGTTCACACCGCGGGGATCCAGTCTCCGGGGTTGACCGCGGCCCCGGCCATTGCCCTGGACGTGAGCCGGTTTGTCAAAGAGCTGCTTGAGGATTCGGGCCGGCCGGTGGAGGTCAACCACTATTTCAACCCCATCCGTGTGCCCATTCCCCGTACCGCCCAGATGGAAACGGAAGAACGCCGGGCCTTAATAAAAAAAAATCCCGATTACGGGATCATCCTCTGCCGCTGCGAGGAGGTGAGCAAGGGGGAGATCCTGGACAGTCTGCGCCGTCCCGTACCCTGCGATACCCTGGACGGGGTCAAACGGCGGGTCCGTCCCGGAATGGGCCGCTGTCAGGGCGGCTTCTGCGGTCCCCTGGTCCTGAAACTTATCGCCGAGGAAAAGGGTATCCCCCCGGAGGAGGTGACCAAAGACGGTCCCGGGTCCATGGTACTCTGGGGTCCTACCAAAAAGGGCGGGGAGGATGAAAAAAATGAAGGATGAGCGGTTTTCCCCCGATGCCTACGACGTAACCGTCATAGGCGGGGGGCCGGCGGGGTTATCCGCCGCCATCGCGGCGGATAAAGCCGGGGCCCGGGTGCTTCTCGTGGAACGGGAAGGCCGGTTGGGGGGTATTCTGAAACAGTGTATCCACGACGGGTTTGGACTTATCCGGTTTGGGGAAAAATTGAGCGGCCCTGAGTATGCCCACCGGTACATAGAGGAGCTGGGGGGTACCGGGGTAACCATACGGCTCCTCAGTTTTGCCTCAAAAATAAGTAAACAAACGGATGGTTTTGAATTGACCCTGGTGAGCCGCGGGGGGGTCGATGTCCTGCAAACCAAAACCCTGGTCCTTTCCACGGGATGCCGGGAACGGACCGCCCGGCAGGTAAACATCCACGGGACCAGGCCCGCGGGGGTTATGACCGCGGGACAGGCCCAATACTACACCAATATCCTGGGCCGGCTCCCGGTCCGGCGCTGTGTGATCCTGGGCTCCGGAGATATAGGCCTTATCATGGCCCGGCGCCTCTCCCTGGAAGGGGCGGAGGTTCTGGGGGTCTATGAGGCAAAACAAAGTCCCTCGGGGCTTTCCCGTAATATCGCCCAGTGCCTGGAGGACTTTGATATTCCCCTGCTGACCGGCCATACTGTTACCAGGGTCTTCGGCAGGGATCGGCTGGAGGCGGTAGAAATAAGCCGGGTGGATGAGATCATGCGGCCGATCCCCGGAACCGGGGAACGGATAGACTGCGACGGCCTCGTCCTTTCCGTGGGGCTTATCCCGGAAAATGAGCTTGCCGAAAGCCTGGAGGTGTTGATCCATCCGGCCACCAAGGGGCCCCTGTGCGACCAACGCTACATGACCATGATCTCCGGCGTTTTTAGCTGCGGTAACGCCCTGCAGGTGAATGACCTGGTGGATTACGTATCCGAAAGCGGGGCGGCCGCGGGGTTCTATGCGGCGCAAACTGCAACGCAAACTGCAACGCAGTCCGCGGCCCGGACCGTCGCGCCGGGGATCGGACTTGACCGGCGCGCGGAAGGGAATTTCGCGGACCTCACCACGGATGACGCTTTTCTCTGTTTAAGCCCCCAGCGCCTGGATATGGATTATAGGGAACGGGAAATACCGGTATTTTTCCGTTCCCGGGAAGATCGGGGCAAAACCGTCCTGCGGGTACAAGCCGGGGGCCGGGAATTTTTCCGCCGGAACTATTCCCAGCTCCGGCCGCCGGAGATGGAGCGGATCCTGCTGCCCCTGGAGAACCTGGACCTTAGCCCGGGGGACCGGATCGATTTTACCCTGGAGGAAGCATGAACAGGGATGAAAGAAGGGCTTTAACTTGTATCGTATGCCCCAATGGATGCCGTATTATGGTGGAAAAACAAGCGGAGGGCCTCAAAATTACCGGGAACCAGTGCAAACGGGGAATAGGCTTTGCGGAGGCTGAAATTACCCATCCCACCAGGACCTTGACCACCACGGTCCGTACAATTTTCCCCCAGGCGCCGGTACTGCCGGTCCGTACCAGGGGGGAGATCCCCAAGGAAAAAATCAGGGAGGTGATGGCCTTCCTCAACACCGTAACCATCAGGGAACCTTTGGGGATCGGCGCGGTGGCGGCGGAAAACGTACTGGGCCTGGGGAAAGACATCATTGTAACCAGTGATGCGCTGAATTCCGGGGTATAAAGGACGCTAAAGATACGCAGAAGCATTGACTTTATACCGGATTACAATCAGGCTTAAAAAGGGAGATAAATATGCCGGAACCATTGGTATTGACCTTTGACATGGGAACCCAAAGCGCCCGGGCTTTGTTGATAAATTCCCAGGGGGTAATAGTCCATAAGGCTCAGAAAATTTACCCGGCCCCCTATTATTCAAAACAGCCGGGGTGGGCGGAACAGGGGCCTTATTTTTATTGGGACAGTCTTTGCGAAGTCAGCCGTTCCCTCAAGGAACAGGCGGGGGCCCTCTGGCAGGATATCAGCGCCGTCACCTGCGCCACTATTCGGGATACTTGTCTCTGTCTGGACCGGGATTATAATCCCCTGCGGGACGTAATTCTCTGGCTGGACGACCGGAAGGCGCAGGATTTAGCCCCCTTCCCGGCCTTGTGGGATATCCTCATTAAAGTGGCGGGGATGTACGAGGGGGTGGCCTTACAACGCCGGAACAGCGCCAGTAATTGGATCGCTCAGAACGAAAAGGAAATTTGGGAGCGGACCAACAAATTTGTGTTTATCTCCACCTGGATCAACTATAAATTCTCTGGCAACCTTATTGATTCTTCCGCAAGTATTATCGGGCATATCCCCTTTGATTCGCGGACCCGTACCTGGATGAAATCGTGGGACATGCGGTGGCTTATCTTTGGAATCAGGGAAAATCAGCTCTTTGATATCGTGGAACCCGGTACGGTAATGGGGACTATCACCCATAAAGCCGCGGAGGAAACCGGTATCACCCCGGGGCTGCCCCTGATTGCCACCGGCAGCGACAAGGGCTGCGAGACCCTGGGGCTCTCCTGTGTCTCGGAGGAAAAGGCGGCCCTCAGTTTCGGCACTACCGCCACGGTGCAGCTTTCCACCAAGCATTATCTGGAACCCCTGCGCTATATGCCCCCCTATCCCGGGGTAATTTCCGGCTGTTACAACCCGGAAATAGAAATCTTCCGGGGGTATTGGCTTTTGTCCTGGTTTAAGCGGGAATTCGCCGCCAAGGAAACCATTGAAGCCCAGCGGCAGGGGGTTTTGGCGGAAAAACTTTTGAATGACCGGCTTAAAGAGATCAATGCCGGCTGCGACGGTTTGATCATGCAGCCGTATTTTACTCCGGGGATCGACATGCCCTTTGCCAAGGGGGCGATTATCGGCTTTTCCGATGCCCATACCCGGATCCATGTTTACCGGGCGATTATCGAGGGGATCAATTTCGCCCTTATAGACGGCCTGCGGGGTATGGAGAAGCGGGGAAAACTCAAGATAAAAGAACTATACGTGGCCGGGGGCGGCAGTCAAAGCGGTGAGATCTGCCGGATTACCGCCTCTATGTTCGGCCTCCCGGTATATCGCACCCAAACCCACGAGGTTACCGGTATCGGCTCTTCCCTGGTCGCCTTTGTTGCCCAGGGGATTTTTTCTTCCTACCAGGAGGGCATCAAGGCAATGGTCCATATCAAGGATGAATTTATGCCCGATCCCCAGGAGCATGAAACATACGGGAAACTGTACCGGGAGGTCTTTTCAAAGGTCTTTGACAGGCTCTCCCCCCTGTATGAGCGGATCAGCGCCATTATACACAAGACATAGGGG
>JAITBE010000240.1 GCA_031283755.1 Spirochaetaceae bacterium | reverse complement strand
AAAAATACTGTTTCAAACTTCTGGTCCGATGGGAAAACCATCGGATTTTAAAACAATCATTTGTATTATTTTAATACGCTCTATCAGATTGATCAAGCTACTATTGCTTTTTTAATTAAAGTTGTTTGAAATCCGGTAAAAAATCTTAGAGGGACAATCCCCGGGCTTCCAGGGCCCGGGCGGTTTTCCCCGCCCGTTCCATCATCCCTTCGCTTACTATGGGGATAAGGGCTATTATTCGGGACATTCCTTTTTTCCCTGCCCGGGCCGCATAGGCTTTGGAGGCGGTTTCCCAAATTTCAAAAAATTGAGGCAGAAACCCCAGCAAAAGGGCGATCCCCAAACTAAGCCGGGGCCGTTCCAGCCGGTATCGCAGCCGGTAAGCCCAGTGCTGACGCAGGGGTTTTAATAGAACGAACAGGGGGTACCGCAGGATCCCTTCGGCCCGGCGGATGGATTCCCGGAATTCCGTCATGGTTGTTACCTTAAAGAGGAGGGACGCCGCGGCAAAAGAAACCAGGATAGTCCCGGCAAACCGGGAGCCCGCCATAAATCCCGGAATACTAAATGCCGGAGGAAAGAGGCTCCAGGACCTGAAGGCGAGGACCAAAAAGGTCATGATCAAGAGGTACCGGGCGCCCCGGAACAGTTCCCAAGGTTTTATCCCCGCGGAGAGGGCCCCGAAAAAGAGGAGCAGCCCTCCCCCGCAGAGACCGGGGATGCCGAAAAAAAAGGCGGAAAAAGACAAGGAGAGGAAGATAAGGAGCTTGAGTCCCGCGGGCAGGCGGTGGAGGAGGCTTGAACCGGGGCAATAGGCATAAGGAATAGAATCCCGGAGGTTCAATCGAGCCATGTACAATCCTCCACCCGGGTATATGAAAACCGGGGATCCCGAACCCCATAGTCGTCTTTAAGCCGGTTGAGGACCTCCCCGGGAGGGCCGTCTTCCCGAATAAGGCCTTGGTTAAGGATGATGAGCCTGTCTGCAAAGGCCAGAACTTTCTCCAGCTCATGGGTCAGGATGATCAGGGTTTTACCGGCTTTTTTTAAGTCCCGGATGACTCGGAGTACCTGGACAACCCCCGGCCAATCCAGGTTGGCAAAGGGCTCATCCAGTATCATCGTTTCACAACCCATGGCCAGAACCCCAGCCACGACCAGCCGCCGTTTTTCCCCCCCGGAAAGCCGCCGGGGAGGGTAATTTCCTTTATCCTCAAGACCTACCGCGGCCAAGGCCGCCGTTACCCGGCGCTGAATTTCTTCCTTAGTAAACCCCAAATTTTGGGGACCAAAGCCGGCGTCTTCCGCCACGGTTTCCCCGATGATTTGGGCGTCGGTGTCCTGAAAGACCAATCCCACCTCGTGCCGCAGGACCTCCTCGGCATCATCCGGGGAGCGGCCCTGAAACCGGATCTCCCCCCCGGTGGGATCCGTTAAACCCAGGAGCATCTCCGCGAGGAGGGTTTTGCCGGAACCGTTGGAACCGGCGATAATCACGCATTCCCCGGCATAGAGGTCCAGGTCGATACCGGAGATCCCCCGGTTTCCGTTGGGGAAGACCTTGACCAGATTTTTCACTGAAAAAAGGAGCTTAGCCATCCATCTGTTCCGCCGCAATCCGGCGCAGCCGGGGAGCGATAAGGACCGCCGCGATTCCCTTGAGGGTATCCCCAATGACAAAAGGGACGAACCCCAAGGCCAGGGCCTTGCCCCAGCCCGTGTCCAAGACCATTTTAAGCCGGATAACTCCGGGAATATACACCACAAGGAATCCCGCCAGGACCGCCAGGATGATCCGGAGGAAGGATGCCCGCCGGTTTCCCCGGGGCCGGCCCGCGATGAACCCCGCGGTTAGGGCAGCGAAGAGGTACCCCAGGAGAAATCCCCCGGTAGGACCGAAAAAGTGGGCAAACCCCCCGGCGGCGCCGGCAAATACCGGAGCCCCCAGGGCGCCGGCGAGAAGAAAGAGGGCCGCCGCGGCCCCTCCCAGGAGGGGCCCCAGGACAAGTCCCGAAAGGAGGGCGAACAAATTCTGCAGGGTTACCGGTACCGGAGAAAAGGGCAGGGGAATTGAGATAAAGGCCCCCGCCGCGATCAGGGCCGCAAAGAGGGCCGCCATGGTGGTTCGGGCAATAGCCCTTCTTTTTGCCCTAAGGGCGATCTTGGTTTCCATAAAAATTACTCCTTGGAAAAGCGGTTAAATCCCCCATTAAGCCGGTCCGCTTTTCCGGTTAAATCTAAGGCGCTTGACAAGCAATGATGCTTTGTCAAAATCATGGCTCTGCCGGCCTATCGGATTTTGAACCGGCCTCACTTGACAAAATAAAGGGAGGCGGATGCCGGGGATATCCGTATTATTCCCGCGGGGGTTTTTATTATCCCCCTGCCTGATGGGTCAATTCCCCAAAACCTGCCCCGGCTTTCCCCCGGGGCGGGATCCGTCCGGGAAACACCCCGGCGGACATGGTTCCCGGGAATGATCAGGACCTGCCTCCCCCGTCCCAGGGCGTTCCGGTTCCATTCTTTTGTTAATTCTCCCGGAGTGGGGGCCGATTTTTGTATCCTTGCCAGATTTTCCAGGAACTGAACCAACACGGCCTTTCTGGAGAGGGGGTGCCCTAAGAGGTCTAAACAGCTCACCGATTCCGGGGTTAAAGTCCGGTTGTTGATATTAACCCCTACACCTAGGTTAAGCCAGGTGACGCAGTCCCCTTCTCCGTGGAATTCTGAAAGAATCCCCCCTATTTTTTTGTCCCCGATGTATACATCATTGGGCCAGCGAAGACGAGCCTCCTTTCCGCATAGAGCGCTGATGGTTCCCGCAACGGCGATATGGACCGCCATGATGTAGAAAAAATACTCCCTTACGGTACAGCCGGGCCGGACTAGGAGGGTAAAAAACAGGCCCCCGGGATTGGATACCCAAATTCGCCCGTTTCTCCCCCGGCCCGCAGTCTGGGTCTCCGCGGCGATCACCGTCCCCGAAGGACTTTCCTTTTGGGCCAGTTCTTTTGCCCGGTTCATGGTACTGTCGGTACTGACCCAGTAACGGAAGAATTTTTCCCGATCCCCGAATTCCCAGGGATAGAGAAAATCCTCTTCGTTACCGGCAAGCCGGTATCCCCCTTCCTCCACGGCGACGGAATACCCCACTTTTTTCAGGACCTGTACCGCCTTCCAGACCGCCACCCGGGAAACCGCCAGTTCCTTTGCCAGGACTTCCCCGGAGATCAGGGTATTCCTGTTCGCCCGGAGTCTTTCCAGAAGATAGGCCTTGGTGGAAATACCTTTATCAACATCGTTAACCATATAAAAAATAAGGTTAACGGAAATTTTTTCCCATGTCAATGCCGGATATCCCTTCTCTTTTTTATTTTCTCCGTGATAAAATACGGTTTAGAGAGGTAACAACATGAAGGTAATCGCCTTTAACGGCAGTCCCCATAAAAATGGAACAACCCATAGAGGAATAATGATCATGGCCGAGGAACTCGAAAGGGGGGGTATTTCCACGGAACTTGTCTGGGTAGGGAACAGGGAAATCCGGGGATGTGCGGGGTGCGGAAGATGCCGGGAACTTAACGCCTGTGTTTTTGACGATGATCCGGTTAACCAGTCGCGGAGCAAGGTTAACGAATCGGACGGCATCATCCTGGGGAGCCCCGTCTATTACGGGGGAATCGCCGGGACCTTTAAATGTTTCCTGGACCGGCTGTTTTTTCCGGGGATTAATTTAAAATTCAAGGCCGGCGCTGCGGTAACGGCCCTTCGCCGATCCGGGGGGACTATGGTCTTTCACCAGTTGAACAACTATCTGAATTTAGCCCAGGCTATAATTACTCCCGGTTTTTATTGGGGGGTTATCCACGGAAATAACGCTGAAGAAGTAATCCGGGATGAGGAGGGGATGCTGTTGATGCGGACCATGGGAAGGAACATGGCATGGCTTCTTAAAACTCTTGATGCGGGAAAAAATACCCTTCCCTGTCCCACGGAAGAAAAAAGGGTATGGACCAATTTTATCCGTTAAGGACCGGGCAATACCGAGAGGACGGGGTCCGGCGGATAGGGCGGAGAACCGGGGTATGAGGAATATATGATCGCATAAAAACATGATTTCTTTAAAGGATTTTTTTATTGAATAAACCGTAATTTTCTTGTATCATCAAAGATAGAGATTTACGACGGTTTGTTTGGGTTCTTAAAACCGGCAAATGACAAAGCGGAGCAGGCAGATCTCAATTTTACTACAAGGGGTTATAAAATGTTGGACATCGGTGCCCTTCACCGTACAGAATACGAGTTAGACGCCGACCGATCCGAATCTGTTGTTATTGCCGAATCTCCCGGACGGGTTCATTATTTAGGTGAACATGGCGAGCCAAAGGCCGGATTGTACCTCTCTTCCGCAATTGACCGGTATGTCCGTGTCGCTGTAAGCCTGCGTAAAGATAATTCCCTTCGTTTTTATGCCGCCGATCTGGGAGAGCGGAAGCGTACCACCCTGATGAACTTAAAATATAAAAGGGAAGACCGTTGGGCGAATTATATCAAGGTGGCTGTCCATGTATTTGCCGAATTGGGGTACCCGGTAAAGGGCCTTAATTTTACCCTTTCCGGTGATGTTCCCCAACAGGTGGGTTTGGCCTCATCATCGGCCATAGAAGTCGCCGCCGCGGTGGCGTTACGGGGTTTTTTTTCCGTTAATATCGGTGATAAGGAACTTTTAAACCGGCTTGTCCTCGCCAAGGGGGTCTTTTTTGGAAAAAACATGAGCGCCGTGGATTATCTTATCGCCTTTTCCGCTAAAAAGGACCATTTTCTCCTGGTGGATGAGGTTACCCGGGAGGTAAAACGGATAAAATCTCCCCTTGCCAAAAACAAGATCCTCATCATGGATTCCCGGGTTCCCCGTACCGGGGTAGAGGATGAGCTCAAACAGCGGAGGCAGGACATAAGGAAGGGACTCGATATCCTCTCGCAAAAACGGCACGGGGTGAGCTTTCGGGATTTCGCCGCCACGGATTTGATGGATTCCATGGGGGATTTACCCGAGGAGATCCGGCGGCGCTGCCTGCACATAATCCAGGAACTTCAGCGGGTTAGCGATGCGGAACGGATCCTGAAAAAAGCGGATTTTCCCGCGTTAACCAAACTGATATTCCATTCCCATGAAAGCCTTCGGGATCTGTACGAAGTTTCCTGTCCTGAGATAGACTGGATGGTAAAGCGGGCCCAGGAAATTGAGGGGGTGATGGGTTCCCGGATGACCGGACAGGGTTTTGGCGGATGTACGTATACCATCCTCAAGGAAGAAGCCATTGCCGAATATCAACGGCGGCTTGAGGATTATGAGCGGATCTTTGGATTTCATCCCCTGCTGTACAATGTCCGTCCCGCCGCGGCGGCCCGGATTTTGTCCGGAGGGGGGGTAACACAAAAAAACCCGTCTCCCGGCGGGGGGGCTTCTGGAGGGGAGAGTCATAGGATTCCATGAACATACTACTGACAAACGATGACGGTATCGATTGTGAAGGACTCCGGAGGTTCGCGGAGGAATTACGCTGCCGGACCGGGCATAAGATCTATGTGGTTGCCCCCGATTCAGATCGTTCCGGGGTTTCCCATTCCATCTCCATAAAAAAACCTGTCCGGATCAAGGCCCATGGGCCGGATACTTGGGTGTGTACGGGAACCCCCGCGGATTGTGTTATGGTGGTGTCCCTGGGATGTCTCCCCTTTAAGCCGGAACTCATAATTTCTGGGATCAACGCGGGGCCTAATCTTGGTACGGATATTGTCTATTCCGGTACCGTCGCGGCGGCCCGGCAGGGGGCTCTGCACCATATCCCCGCTATCGCTTTTTCCCTGGCGGGGCTTACCCCGCCTCTGTATTGGGATGGGGCGGTTTCCTTTGCGGTGACCCGGTTGGATGCGTTGATCGATCTCTGGGAAGAGGATATCTTTATCAATGTGAATATCCCCAATACCCCCGGCGGACCCGACGGTATGGCCGTTACCTTTCCTGCCCGAAGATGGTATCAGGATAAATTGGTTTCTTTTGACGCTCCCGATGGGTATACCTATTGTTTTATAAATTCAGGGGTCATTAAAAGTGAAGATGAGCCGGGTTCCGATTGGGAGGTAGTTTCCAGGAACCTGGCGTCGATAAGCCCGGTTTATCTTTACCCGGTGGCACAGGAGGATCGGGGTACCATCGTCCTTCCCCACAAGGCGGCATCCTGTCCGGAAAAAAACGGTGTTCCGGGGTAAACGGGATGGCAGGAACCCTTCAGGAAGGCATACGGTTATTTGTCAGTAAGCGCTGGATTAAGGCGTTACAGGAGTTAAAACAGGTAAAGACCGACGACTTTAACCCCGAAGAAAACGCGGAACTGGTCTATTATTTGGGACTTTGTTATACCAAACTTGAGCAGTACGAAAATGCCCTCTTGTACTTGGAACAGGTGGTGACCAATGGTTCCAATCCCCTCAGGGCCTATCAATGCCGGATGACCTTGGCGTATATTTATGTGAGGACCGGACGCTCCAAGATGGCGGAATTTGAGCTTAATCGCCTTGTTTCAGGGGGATTCGAATCGGTTCAGCTCTATACCACCCTGGCCTATGCCGCTTGGACCCAGAAACATTACAAACAGGCGGTAGAACTTTATGAAAAAGCCCTGGATTTGGATGAAAATAACACCACCGCTCTGAACGGTCTGGGTTTCATTCTGGTCGATACCGGGATAGATATTTTCCGGGGTCTCCGTTTTTGCCGTAAAGCGGTGGACCGGAAGCCCCAAAATCCGGCATACCTTGATTCTCTGGGGTGGGCCTATTTTAAAAACGGCGAACCCCAGGAAGCCCGGGTCTGGCTGCGCCGGGCCTTGGATTTAGCCCCCCGGGAACAGGTAATAAAGACCCATATGCGTATGGTGGTGGGGGATACCAAATGAACGCCGCCGGAGCGGGCTCCGGGGATCGCGCCGGTTGGGATAGGGTTCCGGCCGGCGGGAATTTTTTGGTAATCCCCGCGCTTCTGGCGGTGTTTCTTTGGTGTTTCCCCGGATCCCTTAGCGCCCAGCAGAGCGATACCCTGGGAGGAGTAGACCGTAACGCCCTTAATGCCCGGGAAGAATTCCGTCTGGGGGTACAGGCTTATAACCGTTATGCCTTTAACGAGGGGATCCTTTCCTTTGAACGGGCCCTAGCTTTCCGGCCCGGGGAAGGGCTTATTCTGGATTGGCTGGGCCGGGCCTATTTCCGGTCGGGTCTGGAGGATACGGCTCTCCGGCAATGGCAGGCGGCGGCGGAGGCCTATGGACCTTCCTCCGGGGACGGTCTTTTGGTAACGGGACGGATTGAAACCATACGGAACCGGCGCAGCCTCTTTCCCGTCATGGATGAGGATATCCGTTATGTGGAAGCGGGGCGTTATCCCGGTACCTCCGATAATACGGTGTTATACCGCCAACCCACCTCGATTTTGGCCCTGGAAGACGGCTCGGCATGGGTAGTGGCCTATGGGAGTAACGAACTGGTTCGGATTGACGTAAATGGTATGATCCGTCAGCGTCGCCGGGGCCCCCTGAATGGATTTGATCGGCCCTATGATCTGGTTCGGGGTCTTGACGGCAGGCTTTACCTTTCGGAATTCCGGGGAGGCAGGGTGAGCGTCCTCAGCGCCGATGGGGAATGGCTGTCCTATATCGGTTCCAAGGGCCTGGGGGATGGCCAGCTCATCGGCCCCCAGAATCTGGCCGTCGATGAGGAGGGCTATCTCTACGTGGTGGATTACGGAAATCGGCGGATCTCCAAATTTGATCCCGACGGGAAATTTATTCTATCCTTTGGAGACCGGCGTTCAGGGTTTCAGGGACTCCTTTCCCCCACAGGTATAGCCGCCGGAGGGGGCCGGATCTTTATCGCCGACGGGGTATCCCGGCGGATTTTTGTCTTTGACCAGAACGGAATCTATCGAGGCGTTTTAGTGGAAGAGGGGCTTTCCGGGCCCGAGAGCCTTCGGTTTCTTTCGGAACGGCAGCTTCTGGCGGCGGATACCAACAGGCTCCTCCTTATTGATATTGATTCCGCCGTGGTCCGCGAATTGGGGGTCCTGGGGAATTCCCGGGTGCGGATTGTGGGGGCGGATCTTGACCGGAACGGTAATATCCTGGCGGCAAATTTCCAAGCCGGGGAAGTGGCGTTGATGACCCCCCTCAACGAGATGGCCGCCGGCCTTTTTGTACAGATAGATCGGGTGGTATCGGATAATTTTCCCGAAGTAACCGTGGAAGTACAGGTTCAGAACCGGCGGCGGCGGCCCGTAGTCGGCCTGAACGCGGGGAATTTCCTCCTCAGCGAGGAAGGCCGCGCGGTCAGCGAGCAGAATTTTATCGGCGGCGCTTACCGGGCCGAATCCAGCGATGTGGTGATTTTGATGGAACGTTCTCTGGAGACGGCTTCCCGGAGAGAAGACCTGGCCGCGGCAATCCGGGATATCCAGGCCGGGGGAAGCCGGGTGGTTTCCCTGGTCTCCGCCGGGGAACAACCCCTGCGGGAGCGGCTTGAGGGGGGCTCCACGGCGGTTTTTGCCGCCGCCGCCCGGGGGAATCCCGCTTCTTATACCCCCCGGTGGCGGTTTGATCGGGGTCTGCGTCTGGCCGCCACGGATCTCCTCCCGGAATCGAAAAAGCGGGCGGTGGTATTTGTGGGTGGAGGAGCCCTGGGGGAGCTTGCCTTTGAGCAATACAGTCTTTCGGAACTTGCCGCCTACCTTACCAATAACGGCATCCGGTTTTACACGGTACTGGTGGAAGATAATCCCCCGGCAGAGGAACTCCGGTATCTCTGCGAGCAAACCGGCGGTCAGGTGTTGCCGCTCTACCGGCCCGAAGGTATAAAGCCGGTCCTGGAAAATCTGGGATCGGCTCCTTCCGGTTCATATACCCTGCGTTACCGGTCCCAACTTCCTACGGATTTCGGCCGGGCCTACCTTTCGGTAGAAGCGGAGGTGTATCTTCTGGAACGATCCGGCCGGGATAAGATAGGATATTTTCCTCCCCTGGAGTGAGGAAGCCGGCGCCGGGCCTTTTTTGAAGGACCCTATGATTTTTCTACGAGAAATACGATCCCGGGGGTGGTTTCATACTATCAGAATGGCCTAAAGTACCGGCTGCTCTCTTTCGCGGGGGAAGGAACATTGTTCCGTGAGCCCTTCCCGAAGGGTCTGGTCCAAGGTTTCTTCCAGGCCGAGCCCTTCATAGCGGCGGAGCGCTTCCTCCCGGTCTCCCCGGAGAATGGGGTGGGATGGGCTGAAAAGAACACAACAGTCTTCGTAGGGGAGGATCGAGGTTTCGTAGGTACCGATGGTCCCGGCGAGCCGGATGATTCCTTCCTTATCCATACCGATAAGGGGCCGTAATATCGGGAGTTTCACCCGGTTTTCAGTACAGGCTATATTTTCTATGGTTTGGCTCGCCACCTGAGAGAGGCTTTCCCCGGTGATAAGGCATTGGCAGCGCCGTTTTACCGCCAGCTTTTCCGCGGCGTCCATCATGGCCATCCTGAGCAGTATGGTATGCCATTCCGGCGGGGCACCCTCTTTTATCCGCATCTGGACCGGAGTAAAGGGCAGGATGTGAAGCCGTATCCCCTGGGAATACCGGCCGACGATTTCCGCCAGTTTCAGTACCTTAAGCCGGGCTTCTTCCGGGGTATAGGGGTAGGCGTGGAAATAAACCGCCTCGATCAGCATCCCCCGGGAAGCCAGGAGGTACCCCGCTACCGGAGAATCTATGCCCCCGGAAAGGAGCAGCAGCCCCCGGCCGGCGCTTCCCACGGGAAGTCCCCGCCGCCCCCGGCGGGCAAAGCCGTAAACATAGGCTTTTTCCCGGATTTCAACCTCAATAATTCCCCCGGGGTGGTGGACATCCACCAGCAGCTCCGGAACCGCCTCAAGCACCGCTTCGCCTCCTTCCCGGGCAATGCCGTAGGAATCCAGGGGAAAACGCTTGTCGGTCCGGCGGGCCTCGATTTTGAAGGTTTGTATCCCCTTTTCCCGGAGGTTTTGCCCCTCCGCTATGCAGGAACGGATCACCGCGGACACGGTTTTTTCACATACCCTGGTTTTGGCCCATCCGGTGATACCCAGGAGGTGATCCAGGGCGTCTTCCGCCTGTTTTTCCATCCCGGCGGGGGCGTGGAGGTAGAAGCGGCCGTTGGCGGTCTCCACCCGCGCCCCGGTTCCCCGGACGAGGGCTTCGAGGTTCCGCCTGAGGATCCGTTCAAAGATCCGGCGGTTTCCCCCTTTGAGGGTGAGTTCCCCCAACTTTAAAAGATAGGTGATCATCCTTGTATGTTACAGGGTTTTGAGGATTTCTCCTATGGCTTTGGCGAGGGCTTCCACATCCCCGGCGGTGGTGGACCAACCCTGGGATATCCTGATGCCTTCAAAGGCGGTTTTTTCATCCACCCCCATGGCGGTAAGGACGGGGCGTTTGCCCTTGCCTGAGGAACAGGCGGAACCGGTAGAAACCGCAAACCCCGCGTCATCCAGGGTTCGGACCATCACTTCCCCGGGAATGCCGTGAAAAGCGGCCTGCAGAATATAGGGGGAAAACCGGGGATCGATATCCCCCCGATCCCGGGGGATGAGGGAACACCGGTCCATACCCCGGAGGGTTTGGATCAGGGTTTTCCAGCGGCAAGAGGCGGCCTCATATTCCCCCCCCAGGGTAACCGGGTTAAGCCGTTGTTCCAGGCAATCCGCCAGGGCCGCGGCTCCTGCGGTGTTTTCCGTTCCCGGCCGTCTGCCTCCCTCCTGGCCCCCGCCGCGGTAGAGGGGTTCCAGGTCATTGCGGCAGTAGAGGAGGCCTATTCCCCGGGGGCCCCCCAGTTTGTGGGCACTGAGGGAGGCGGAATCCAGATCCAGCGCCGTGAGGTCCAGGGGGATCTTCCCGGCGGCCTGGACCATATCGCCATGCACATGGACCGGCGCTCCCCCCCGGTTTCTTATCCGGTTTATCAGGCCGGAAAGGTCCGTGACTGCCCCGGTTTCATTATTCACACCCATAATCACCGCCAGCCGGGATTCGGGGTTCTTTTGCAGGGCCGCATCCAGGGTCCGTAGGCTCACCCGGCCGTCCCCTTCCACGGCGATGGGGGAGATCCGTTTTCCCAGCCGTTCCAGGACCCGGCAGTTTTCACTCACCGAGGGGTGTTCCACCACGGAGAAGAGGATATCCCCCCGGCCGCGGAACAGGGTGGAAAAGAGGAGGAGGGCGTTGGATTCGGTTCCCCCGGAGGTAAAAAAGAGGTATTTGGCGGGTACTCCCAGGGCGGCGGCGCACCGGTTCCGGGCATCCTCCAGGGCGTCCCGGGCTTCCCGGCCTTCCCGGTGCCGGGAGGAGGGGTTCCCCCAGGGGAAAACCCCGGATTCCCGGGGGAGCGGAACATCCGGCGGCGCGGTGGCGGCCCAGTCAAAGTAACGGCGGTTCTGCATGGGGGAATAATAGGAAAAAAACACGGATCACGCAAGAGAGCCAGGACAACGACATTTACTTTTCAAAGGCTGGAATTTACCAAAACAGTGAAGAATTTTTAACCACAAAGAACACAAAGGAAGGGAAGACGAACCACAAAGGACACGAAGGACACAAAGGAAGGAAGGAGAGGGAGGACCTGTCGGATATTAAGAGTAAATTTCTTCCTTATTTCCCTTCTTTGAAATTTTGAACAATTCGGCTTTTGCTAGAAATGTCGTAATTTCTTATGACACAAGGAATTACGGGAACCAACCCCATGGAAAACTGAAGGTAGAATGACGGTCAAAATTTCAGGCAGTTCATTTACACAAAAAATCTGACAGGCCC
Organism: Spirochaetaceae bacterium; assembly: GCA_031283755.1. Classification (GTDB taxonomy): domain Bacteria; phylum Spirochaetota; class Spirochaetia; order Treponematales; family Breznakiellaceae; genus JAIRMO01. Next base: position 752 of record JAITBE010000240.1, on the reverse strand, counting down.
CTTTGGGTGGTTCATATTCTTCTTCCTTCTTCTATTCCTTCGTGTCCTTCGTGTCCTTTGTGGTTCTTTGTCTCTCCTAAAAGAGTTATAATACGGTTGTCCTAGCGGTTCCAGCACCCTGCGAGGCATAGAAAACAGTCCCGGTAGGGGGAACCCGCCGGGGCTGTTCACGGACGAGCCATGAGAAGACCTTTACCCCAAAACCAGATGGTCTTGGGGGGAGGCTTAGGGTTTATTCTTAGGGATTAACCCCAAACGCGTAAATATAAAAACCTTGAGAACCAGTATCGCTCGGGTTGAACTTGAAATTTTCATAGGTCTGGGGAGTGGTGGTAAGATTTATCCGTCCCCGATACCCGGCAGGTGTTCCATGACTACCAGCAGCTTGGCCTGTAGCCGTATCGGTGTCGTACTTAATGGCACCACTGCCGGCATTATAGGCCGAGTCCGTTCCACTACTAAGAATGGTCGCGCCCCAGTAGTCAAGCGCGGTAACCGCGCCGCCGGATTTCTCCCAGGCTTCGTAGACGAAACAATAGCCGTCATAGGAGCCTGCAGTACCGCCCAGCACCATGAAGAACAATCCGGCATAGCCAGTATTTTTGGCCTGGCCGATAAGCGCTGTATAGAGTTTTTTGTAGAAATTGTCCGTACCCGTTGCATCTACCACCCAGGTGGAATAATAGGTACCGAATTTGCTGCCAAACAGGGCCGGTATGCCGACATAATCACCCATGCTGAGGATGTTGACG
>JAITBE010000234.1 GCA_031283755.1 Spirochaetaceae bacterium | reverse complement strand
AGATGCGGAAACAGTTCTGCGCCTATACCAAGGGCATAACAGGCGGGGCGGCGCTGCGAAACCGGCTGATCCATGCGGGGTCCATTGAAGAATACCGGACAATCCTGGATTTTATAGATGATAGGTTGCGGATTTCTGTAAAAAAATAGTATATTTAAATATATGGACAAAATTACTACCCTTGAAGTTAAAGAAGAAAGTGCCAAAATCCGTGAACTGGAAAAACAGATTTATGATTTGAAAGAACTTTTTGAGATCTCAAAATGCCTAAATTCAACCCTGGATTACGCTGTTCTCATTGACTCTATCCTGCTTACCTGTATGGCGCAGCTCAAGGTGATCAGGGTCGGCCTCTTTATCCGCAAACATCTGGACTCAGAGGAATTCAGCCTCCACCGTAATTATACGGGCTTTGATGTGGATCATGCCAAAGTTTATGCGATACCAAATAATCATCCGATGATACAGCTCTTTGCCAGGGAATACGAATGTTATACGCTGCAAGACCTCAAAAAAAAGAATATCCCCTTCGAAGGGCTTGAAAATATCATTAGCCTGGAACCGTCCCTGCTGGTCCCCCTTCATTCACAGGGCAAGATCAACGGCGTCATCATGCTGGGGGGACGCATAGATACTGACGGATTCGACGATTATGAAAAGGAATACCTCCTGAATGTGGCTGCTATTGCATCTATCGCCATCAATAATGCGAGTCTCTTCGAGATGACCACTACGGACATGATGACTAAGCTGAAGCTGAAACACTACCTGTATGCCGTTCTGAATGAATGGCTCGCGGCGGCGAAGCACGGATCGGGTTTCAGCCTGCTCATGTTTGATGTAGACTTCTTCAAGAAGATTAACGACACCTACGGACATACCGTGGGGGATGTGGTGCTGAAATATGTGGCTAGGATCATCATGGACAGTATCCGGAATACCGATGTCGCCGTCCGGTACGGGGGCGAGGAATTCGTGGTTCTCGTATCCCGGCCCGGCAAAACCCTGGCTATGAAGATAGCCGAACGGATACGGAAAAGTATTGAGAACAGCAAGATCAAATATAAGGATATCGTTATAAAGACAACCATATCCGGCGGAGTGGTCTGTTACGATCCCGTGGTGGACATATCAGACGATGTTATGATCGAACGGGCGGACAAGTCCTTATACCAATCCAAACAAAACGGCCGGAACCGGATCACGCTGTCGGTACCTGCCATCAAACCGCAGAACGATGCCAAAGTCCCGGTGCTCTATTCCATCCGGGAAGGGGCTTAACGATGAATATTATTCGCCGCCCCTTCAGGTACCGTTATGATAACGCGGTGCTTTTTTTGATCGGTATTAATCTGCTGATTTTTATTGCCCAGCAGCTGTTTCCCCGGGTCACCGCCTACCTGGCCCTGAACGTAATTTTGGTTCTGAATGGCTGGCTTTGGCAGTTCCTTACCTATATGTTTACCCACGGGGGAATCAGCCATCTGGTGTTCAATATGCTGGCCTTGTTTATTTTCGGGAACCAGGTGGAACACCACATGGGAAGCAGGGAATTCTTGCTCTATTATCTGAGTACCGGCGTCCTGGCGGGGGTATTTTCCTTCATGGTCTACTGGTTTACCGGTTCTTACCATGTATACCTCCTGGGGGCCTCCGGGGCTCTTTTTGCGGTACAGCTAGCCTACGCCGCTTTCTTCCCTGATGCGGTGGTGTATATCTGGGGTATTCTGCCCCTCCGGGCGCCGATCATGGTGCTGGGTTTTACCGCCCTGGAACTGGTCTCCTCGGTAGTGGGGTTCCGTAGCGGCATCGCCCATCTGACCCATCTGGCAGGCTTCGGCTTCGGCTGGTTCTATTTCCTCATCCGCTTCGGCGCCAATCCCTGGCGTTACCTAACCGGCCGGCGTTAAATTAAACTCCAATTTATGGCGCCTGACACCCTACCAATTTCCGAGGGAAAAGCTGACGCTATAGTAGTCCCAATACAGGCTATAATCGACGGTAACCAAAACCTTGTTTTCGTGGCCAAAATAACCCCAGCCAAAAATGGCAGTTCCGTCATCAAACGTAACCTTTACACCGCATTTGCGGGTGCTGTAATCGTACTCCACGGTAAAGCCAGGCACTATGTACAGCATGGATCTGTTGCCGGGGGCGAGCGTTGGAGCGGCCCAATACAGCACTTTGTCATTTTGCCGGTCGCCGTTGATAAACTCGACTTTACTGATGGTCTTTGACGCACCGGTCAAATTGGTGTCGTTATCCACCTTGAACCTGAACGTGTAGCCCTCTTCATCGCTGCTCAAAACCCCGCCGCAGCCTGCCAGAACCAGCGAACCGAGCAGCACCAGCGCCGTTATTCCCCGAAACAATTTTTTCTTTGCCCTGTTGTCCTGATAAATTCCAGAAAACCCCGGGGACAGAGGCCGGCTTTGGGGCTGCGTTATTGTCAAAAACATGGAAATAGTGTAGTTACTATGGAAAATTTGTACAAGATCGCGCGTTACATGTATGTCGGAGAACAATAGAAATGTCCTATAGTTGAGAACAATAGAAATGTCAGGTTGGATAGGACATTTCTATTGAGCTTATTTGTACTGGTCAAACAGGGTGTTTACCTCTTTTACCAGTAACGGCTTGTCTTTCCAGATGATTTCTATGGAGTTATCAAGTTTTGTCCGGACGACCACGGTGTCCCCCGGTCTTGGCTTTACTTTGGCTCCCGGTAAAATCTGAAACAGGCGGGCATGAAAACGAACGATATAGTCATTACTGACCTTCCGCGCGTCTTCCATGCAGAGAATGTCGTCCAAATTAAAACCGTCTGCGGACATATGGGCATCTTCAGCACTGAGGGCAGGGCGGCCAAACCTGGCGTTCATTTTTGGCAGGTAATTTTCCAGAAGGAACCGGTTAGCCTGGACGATAGTGGAAATGCCTTCCAGCCTCAGATCCTTGACCAGCCTGTCCTGGTCTACGCCATGGTTGCGTTCCACACGGCCTTTGGCTTGAGGGCTGTTTGCCGGTATTACCTCTATGCCCAATTTCTTGCATGCCCGCCCAAAATGGCTTAAGGGCTTTGTTATCCCCCTCAACAGCTCCGCATCGCTTGCTTCCCGGGTCAACACAAAGGCGTTTTTATGGTCGCAATACAAGGATTCCGGCACGCCATACCGTTCTACCCACATCTTTAAGACAAACATCGCCCCAAACATCGTCTCTTCTTCAAAAAACTGAGACAATCGCTCCTTCTTCGCGTCATCTATCATCGTTATGAGACAACACCGGGAACCCCGCCCTTCAAACCAGTCGTGCGGACTTCCGTCAAATTGCACTAACTCCCCAAAACGTTTCCGGGGAACCCGTCTGCTGCGATATTGTAGCTTGTTCTTTGACGATACCCATTGCCCATCTTGTAGCAGCGCGCGCCTGAGTACCCCCACCCCAATTTCCAGCCCGTCCCGTTCCCGCATCTTCTCCGCAGCCAGTGTGGGGCCAAAATCCTGGTATGTTCCCCGGTATACTTCCAGGGCTCGTTCGATGATTCCTTTGTCGGTTTTATGGTTCGATGGCCTCCCTTTGTTGCCGTGAACCAGCGCGTCATCCCCTCCCTCTCGATATCGTTTATAAATCCGTTCCGCCTGCCGGTAACTTACGCCAATCTCCACTGACGCCGCCGCAAGCGTTTTAAGCCCGCGCTGTACCATTTCCATGATCTTGCCGCGCAGCCTTTTGCTGCACCTGGATTTTTTTTACCCAAATTTTATCCTCCTGACTAAAATTATCAGATAGGACATTTCTATTGAACGCACTATAGGACATTTTCACTGATTTTTAACAGCGTTTAATGGGCCGTTTGTGATTAACGGACTATTCTTCTCTAGAGGGGTTCCCTGCTCCATAACGCCTTGCCGCCGCGGCGGCCTTGGAAGGAGACGGCTTGGGTATAACCGCTGTCCAGGAGGAGCCGGCGGGCGTCTTCGTAATGGCCGTCCAGGTGCTCCGGCCTATGGGCATCGGAGGTGATGATGACCGGCGTTTCCCGGAGCCGGAGGAGTTCCAGGATTTCCCTGGAGGGGTAGGGGTCGGCGGTCCTGCCCCGGTTGAGTCCACCGGTGTTCACTTCCACCACTATGCCGGACCCGGCGATCAAGGAGACGATCTTCCGGATACGGTTCCGCCAGCGCTCGCTGCCCATGGAAAACGCATCGCCCTGTTGGTTGTTTTTCTTCACCAGATCCAGATGCCCCAGGACATCGAAGCCGCCTGCATGGATCATAGCCTCCACGTTGTCCCAGTAGGCCTCCATCAGCGCCTCCCCGTCCCCGTTGAAATGCCGGAGGCCGCCGGCGAATTCTTCCTCAGGGCCGTCTACGGTAAACGGTTCGCCGCCGTTTGGGGGGAATACGTAATGAACCGAACCGATGATATAGTCCATGCCCAGGTCCTGAAAATCCCGGGGACCTGCCAGGCCCGGAATAAAGTCCGCCTCCAGGCCCAAGTATACCGGCAGCCTGCCTTCCCAGCGGCTGCGGGCGGAATGAACGCTTTCTATATATGTTTCAAGGCAGTTATCCGCCATGTGCCAGTCTGTATATAATCCCGTCTTTTTAGCGATAGGTGCATGGGCGCTGAAACCGATGGCGGAAAGGCCCTTTTCCCAGGCCGCCCGGCAAAACGCTTCCACATCCCCGGCGCCGTCGCAGAAATCCGTATGCGTGTGAAGACAGGAATACCTCACGATCCCTCCTTAATAAAGGCTTCAGCCGCTTCTTTGAAACGGGCGACTTCCTCTTTGACCTTGGGCAATGCGGCGGCTATTTTTTCTTTATCATGGTCAAAGAACGCCTCCTCCAGCAGCGCCGCGGCACTGCCCAGCTCTTTCCCGGTCAGGGTCTTGGCCCCTCCCTTGATTGTATGGGCAATACGGCGGCCCTCTTCCCAGGCCCCTTCCGCCTCTTTTTGAAGTATGGTTTCCAGCTCCGAGACGGTCCGTTCAATGAAACGGCCTAAAAGGGGATTAATAGTTTCCCGGTTATCCAGGAAGACCGCAAGCAGTTCCGGCCCGTTGAGAACATCCGATCCCGGCATCTCCGGGATCTCTGTTGCCGGATATGCGGAAGCGGCGCTTTCTCCCAGCCATTTAACCAGAATCCCTTCTATGTCGGGACGCTTAAAAGGTTTGATCAATATGTCGTTGAAGCCCGACCGGGTACACTTTTCATGCTCTCCGTCCAAAGTCCCGGCCGTAACCGCTATGATGGGACCCCTGAACCCTCGCCGCCGCAATTCCTGGGTAGCCTCAAAACCGTCCATACGGGGCATCTGTAAATCCATGAATATCAAGGCCGGGCTTTGGGCCTCAACTTTTTCAAGGGCTTCCAGGCCGTTATCGGCAGTGACCGATGGGCAGCCCAGCTTATCCATGATCAGGGCGAAGAGCTTCTGGTTGACCAGATAGTCCTCTACGATGAGGATTAGCGGTTTAGGTCCGTCCGGCGGCAGTACGAACCTCTGCGGGGCCTCCATCCGGGAGAATTGGACAAAATCCGGCAGGGGAACGGCAATCACAGCGGGCTTTTCCGCCTGTTCAGGCCCGGTATACGCTTTCAAGTCCAGATCAGGACCGTTCAGGGCGATGATGAGGGCTTTCAGCAGGTCCACCCTTTTGAAGGGCTTGTAGATATAGGCGTTAAACCAGTTGAGCAGGATCATCTTGGCATCATCCCTTATCATGCCGTAGGGAACCATGAGTATAAGGCGGGCGCTGTTAATCTCCTTGTCTTT
>JAITBE010000155.1 GCA_031283755.1 Spirochaetaceae bacterium | reverse complement strand
TGCCTCTTTTGGGTATACAGCGCGTTTATCTACATGGGCGTGTCCATCATGTCCAGCAATGAGCCGGTTTCCTTTCTGTCCTTCGCCTATTTTATTTTTACCTGTCTCTTAGGCTGGGTGGTAACGCAGAACGGCCCCCAGATAGCGGTAGCCATATTGAACGGGACCCCGCAGCTTTCGATGGGGGAGTTTCTCCATGCGGCGGGGACCGCCGTGGCCAGCGCGGCCATGGCGAAACGGGCGGCGGTAGCCGGGGGAAACACGCTCAAGGCGGGAGGCAAGGCGGCCCAGACGGGGGTCCGGGCCGTGCAGACCGTGGACGCCGCGATTGCCGGGTCTACGGCGGCGGTGGATGCGGCGCAGAAAGCGGCCGGGGGCACCCTTACCAGGGAGCAGCAATTCGGTGTCAGGATGGGCGCGTTGTCGAGCATCATCGGGGGCGGGATCAAAAACACCGCCGCGACGCTCCTTACCGGGCAGGAAAAGAAGGAGGGCGGCATATCGGTAGGCGGAGGCAGCTTGTTGGACAACAAGGCGAAGGACAATTCCCGGACGCATACCGATTCGGAGGAGGCGGCACGGTCCATGGGTTCCAAATACGGCGAGGAATGGGCCAAGGATAAAGCGCCCAAGGCGCCGGAAGAACCGGAGAAGCCGTCAGGGGTTGAAGGATTAAAGCGGGATTAGGTTTTCCAGCTAAGATAAAGAGGAAACAGCAATGCTGAGAGAAAGACAACTGGACGGTACTATCTATGATAAAACCGCTGTCGCTATTGACCGGATAAAGACCATGGCCCCGATAGCCGAGCGGATTTACGGCGGGTACACCGTCATGGTGTCAGGAGGCAAGGATAGTTCGGTTATTACCGATTTAGCGATCCGCGCCGGGGTAAAATGCAAGTTTGAAGTTTCATGGACGGGTCTTGAATATCCGCAGACGGTCTATTTCCTGCGGTCCGAGAAGAAACGGATTAAAGACAGGGGGTATTTGTTTGAGTTTATTATCCCCCGCGATAAAGACGGAAAACAGATTACCATGTGGAAGCTGGTTGAAAAGCGGGGATTTCCCACGCGGAATATGCGTTTTTGCTGTCAGGAATTGAAAGAGAATACGTCAGGAAACTGTTACAGCGTTTTGGGGGTGCGGTGGGCGGAGAGCGTCAGGAGAAAGAATACCCGGCGCTTGCATGAGGAAAAGGGCCGGTTACACAGCGCGTTTATGACCAACAGCGACAATGAAGCCATACGCCGGTGGTCTGAAAACTGTATGAAAAAGAATGAGTTTGTCCTGAACCCGATTATCGAATGGTCGGACGATGAGGTGTGGGAATATATACGGGAAAACCGCCTTCCGTATAATCCCCTCTATGACAATGGACATAAGCGGGTGGGATGTATCGGCTGCCCCATGAGGGCCAATAAAAAAGAACTTGAACAAAACCCCCGCTATGCCGCGTTATACAAGAAAGCCGCAGGGAGGTTTCTTGAAACCAAAGCCCGCAAGCGGGAAGGGAATAAAAAAGACGCGGAGAGTTACTTCCGGTGGTGGGTCAATTTCTGCGGCGGGGCGAAGGGGGAGGCTTATTATGACGAATATATTTAGCATCGTATCACCGGCCTCGGTCATAATCCCCCGAAGGCGGCTTTGCGGATTTGCCCTGTTCAGGTCTCGGCCCCTCAGCCGCTTCCCGCTTGAAAATCCATTTGCCGCCCTGCTGGGCTATGACCAATTCCCACCCCTGCCGGCCTAATTCCTTTAATTCGTCATATTCGATAAGCTGCCCCCGGCTGTCTTTCCGCACTTCGCGGATAAAATCAGGTGTATGGGTTAAGTATTCAAATTGTTTCATAACGATCCCTTTCGTAATAACGCGCAAGCCTTTTTCCCATAATACTATAACCGCCCGCTTTTTCTTTTAGTAATTTATTCAATATGTAATTATTTCGTAATTAACAAGCCTCCTTACTCCTGGTTAGGTTAGCGTAAGGAGTAGTAAATGCCCCAATCGTTTTACGTCCCGGAAGGCACGAACGGGACCGCCTTTACCCAGGATGATCATAACCTTGAACGGGCCGACACCATTGACGGCCTCGCCCAGAAGAACGCCCGGATGTGGCAAATTATCGCCCTCGTTTCGTTAAGCTCGTTCTTTGTCGCCCTGGGCGTGCTTGTCTATGCCGTAACCCTCCCCAAAACCGTCCCGGTGGTGGTAACGGTAAACCCCGAAGGCGAAGCCGCGTATATCGGGAAGATTGATAAATCCGCCTACGGGAAAACGGCTATACCCGACATTGCCAGGGAGTACCAGGTTAAGCGCCTCCTAACCAAAATGCACCAGTGGGTAGCCGATAAAGAGGCGCAACAAGCCTACATTGCCGAAGCGCAATCCATCGTCCAGAGCGGCGCGGTCAGGCAGTTGGATCACTTTTTCCGCGCAAATAACCCCTTCGCCGAGTACGGCAACAAAACACGCTCCGTAAGCATTGAACCGCCCCTCAAGCAAACGGACAAAACCTACATCGTGTATTTTACCACCGTTGAAAAACAGAGGAGCGGTTACGAGGGAAAGCGCGTCCGCTGGAGCGCCCTCATAAATCTTGACCAGTACGAACCGAGTATCGAGAACCCGTTGGGTTTATACATAACCAATTTTGACCTTAAAGTGGTCGAGGAGCAATAACATGAAACCGATTATTATTTTTTCAGTATTGGCGTTTACATTAAGTGTTCTGCCGTCATGCCGGACCGTCCATTTTGACGTTACCGTGCGCGGGGAGCCGTTTGAACAATCGGAACAAGCCCGTTCCCTGAAAGAGGAGGAGGCCCGGAACGAACGGGAACTTGAGGAAATCGCCGTAGAGGAAGAACTCAAGGAAGTGGACGTTGAAAAGACCGTTGTCTACGTTGACCGCCCGGTCTATTCGCCGGAACGGCAGGAGGAAGCGCCCAGGCCCACAGGAGCGGCGGCGGTGCAGGAATCAACCAAAGCGGCGATACAGGTTCCCCTCAAGTATGTCAACGGCATGATGTATTATCCCTGGGACGAAACTTTTGTCTATGAGATTCACACCATGCCCTACCGGACAACAGATATTCAGCTTGAGCCGGGGGAACAGGTATTGGAGATGCCGTTTCTGTCCGAGGAGAAGGTCTGGGAACTGGGGGCCGGGGTGTCGCGGAAGGACGGCCAGGATGTCCAGCATTTCTTTGTGAAGCCCACCTACGCAAATCTCACCACGAGCATGATTATCATTACCGACCGGCGGGTGTACCACATCCTGCTTAAATCCTTCAAGGATACGTTCATGGTCATGGTCCAGTGGGAATACCCCTCCTCCATGCCCTTTACCGTAAAAGCCGAGGCGATGAATAAGCGTATCCGGGAACTCGCCAACGATGCTCTTACGGTGAATCCCGAATTCCTTTCTTTTGATTACAAAATATCCTACAGCCTGTTCAAGAAGCCGGTATGGATACCCAGGCGTGTCTATGATGATGGAAGGAAAACCTACATCGAGCTTGACGAAAAGATGCTCCACACCGAAAGCCCGGTCATTTTTAACAAGCGGAACGAGCGCATCAATTACCGGGTGAAGAAAAACCTAGTCATCATTGATGAGCTTATTGAAAAAATCACTATCAGACGCGGCAAAGAAAAGATCACCATCACCAAAAAGAAATACAAAACGCCGGTGGCGATGGTTGAACAAGAGTCCGCGGTTACTCCTGAACAACAGCAAGGGGAATAAGGAGCCTGCATGAAAAGGAAAATGAAGATAGGCATAGTCAGTGATTATTCTCCCGTTCCGGAAGAATACCGGATGTTTCAAAGCCAGCCGGAGCAGGTTCTTGCCTGTTATTCCCTTGCCCGGCACTGCATGGCCGTCATCATGCCCCTCTCCGCGCTGGCGGCGGTGTATAGCCCGTTGCTTGCCCTGGGCCTCTCCTTTGCGGGAGGGGCAGCAGGATTCCTGCTCCTGCGAAAAAGATACAGGGTGAAAGGGGCGCTGGTTCCGTTCCTTTGTTCCCTCGCCGGCATACCTATCGGCCTTTATATCCTTTCCCCCCTGCTTTCCCATGCGCTGGCGTTGAAGGAGGCATTCCGTGGAATCTGACGGCATATTTGACGCCTTTGACGGGGAAACTCCCGATGAGTCCCCTGACGGGGATATTGTTTCCACCATTGAGGATGACAGAGGGGGGCAGCCCCAGGGCAATCCCTTTGCCCTGGCGGCAGCGCCCGCCGCGTCGGAAGACGCGGGGGACAGACAAAGCCCCGCCGCCGAAACGGGTGGACAACGGGAAATGGAAACGGACCGCGAAACCGGGGAGGAACAAAAACCGTTTGCCCCTTCCAAATCCCCTGCCGCCGCAATCCTCAATGACGGCCCCCATAAGCTCAACAAACAGCTTATCCTCCGTATCGGCGTGGGAACACTGGCGGTGTTTATCATCGGCGCCACCTTTGTCGCCCCGCTCTTTCAGAAAAAGAAATCCCCGGCGGTAAAAAAGCCGGATACCGCGTCCATGAATCCGGTGGACTATTCGGCGCTGGTCCCTAAGAAAGAAAGGGAGAAACCCGTTGAGGTTGAGGAACCGGAAGACGAGGACGAAATCCTCAACAGCCTGCCGCCGGTGAATCCCGAATACCGCTATGCCCCGCCCGAAGAAAAGAAAGCCGAACCGGCGGCTACCGGAAGCGGGACCGCCTCAAGCCGTCCCGACACGAGAGGCGATCCCCTCCAGGGAAAAACCATTTCCGGCATAAAGGGGATAACCCCTACCCAGCGGCAATACGCCCAGGGCGGAGTCCCCTCCGGGAATGCTGTTTCCACCCAGGAAGCGGCCAATCCCTACGCCCGGTTCGGTATGCCCTCCAAAGAAGACTACGCGGCGCAGATGCTCTCCGCTTACGGACAGACAGGAATGCCAGGATATGGTTCGCCATCCAGTTACGCCAATCAAAATGACCAGAGCGGGAAACAGCAATTCTCCACGGCGGGACGGGAAAACGCGGGGAACGGTGTGTGGCTGGGACCGGCCACCATCTGGCAGGGAACCATGTTTGAAGCGACCTTAACCAGCAATATCAATACCGACCTGCCGGGGGAAGTTACGGCGGTCATTTCCAAGAATGTGTACTCAAGCCTGGACGGAAAGTATTTGCTCATCCCGCAGAACTCAAAACTTTTCGGTTCGTATAACTCCAGTATCAGCTATTCGCAAAGCCGGGTCCAGGTCGCCTGGCATACCCTCATCCGCCCGGACGGTTACGCCATAAGCCTCGG